>DAHVFK010000201.1 GCA_027317055.1 Betaproteobacteria bacterium
GGGCGAAAGGCAGGCCGTAGAGGAAGCGCACCAGTGTGGCGCCGAGCGTGCCGAGCTCGGCGGTAAGGTGGCGCTGCGCGGCGTTGCGCAGCGTCTGCGCGAAAGCCGCCCAGACGGTGATCGGGATCCAGAGCCAGGCGGCGGGCACCGCTCAGCTGCCGCGCGGGCCGATCACCTTCTTCAGCACATGGCGGCGGTTGCGCGTGTACGGCCGCACCTCGCCCGGCCAGCGGCCCGAGTCGATCGCCGTCGCCCAGGCGGGGCTGAGCAGCACCTCGGCGCTCTCGAGCTCGTACAGCGCGCTGTAGCGCGGCTCGCCCTCGGCCACGATGGTCTTCTTCTCGCCGCCCATGACCATCTCGAGCGGCGCGGTGGTAGAGCGGGTGACGGCGAGCACGCCCGGGACCTTGAGCAGCAGCGGCACGTGCTCGGTCTCGTAGACTTCGTTGAACAGCGCCTCCTTCTCCGGCGCGACGTCCATGCTGGCGATGAAGATGAATTTTGTCTTTGGATGCATCGTTCGCTTTCCCTTAATGAAAACCTCATCCCAACGACCGCTTCTGCCGCGTGCGGCGGCGCTCGTGGTCGTAGGCGAGAGCTGCGCCGATGATGCCGGCGTCGTTGCGCAGCTTCGCCGGCACGATCGGCGTGATCAGCTTCAGGTGCGGCAGGAACTTGCGCCACTTCCCGCTCACGCCGCCGCCGATGATGAACGCGTCGGGCCAGAAGTAGCCCTGCAGCAGGCGCAGGTAGGCATCGACGCGGCGCGCCCACTTCTTCCAGCCGAGGTCCTTCTTCTCGCGCACGCTCTCGGCGGCCCAGGTCTCGGCGTCGCGCCCGCGCAGCGTGAGGTGGCCGAGCTCGGTGTTGGGCACCAGGTGGCCGTTGATGAACAGCGCGGTGCCGATCCCGGTGCCCAGGGTGACCATGATTACCAGGCCCTCGCGGTTGCGCCCGGCGCCGAAATGCATCTCGGCGTAGCCCGCAGCGTCGGCGTCGTTGATCACGCTCACCGGGCAGCCCGTTTCCTTGCGCAGCAGCGCGACCGCGTTCACCCCCAGCCAGCTGCGCGAGATGTTGGCCGCGGTGCGCAGCCTGCCGCGCTTCACCACCGCCGGCATGGCGCAACCGATCGGGCCTTCCCAGTCGAAGTGCCGCGCGAGCTCGCGTACCGTGCGCGCCACCGCCTGCGGCGTGGCCGGGTGCGGCGTCTTGATGCGCTTGCGCTCGGCGAGCAGCTTTCCGCTCGCGGTGTCGACCGGCGCACCCTTGATGCCGCTGCCGCCGACGTCGATGCCGAGCACGCGCATGCGCTAGCCGCGCCCGACGAAGGGCATCTTGGTCGCCATGATGGTCATGAACTGCACGTTCGACTCGAGCGGCAGCCTGGCCATGGTCAACACCGCGTTGCCGACGTGCGCCACGTCCATGCGCGGCTCGACCATGGTGGTGCCGTTGGCCTGCGGCACGCCCTTGGTCATGCGGTCGGTCATCTCGGTCGCGGCGTTGCCGATGTCGATCTGGCCGCAGGCGATGTCGTGCGCGCGCCCGTCGAGCGAGATGCACTTGGTCAGGCCGGTGACGGCGTGCTTGGTGGCGGTGTAAGGCGCCGAGAACGGGCGCGGGGCGTGGGCCGAGATCGAGCCGTTGTTGATGATGCGCCCGCCGCGCGGCGACTGCGCCTTCATGATCCGGATCGCCTCCTGCGAGCACAGGAACATTCCGGTCAGGTTGACGTTCACCACCGCCTGCCACTGCTCGAAGCTCAGGTCTTCCATCGGGATCGCGGGCGCGCCCATGCCGGCGTTGTTGAACAACAGGTCGAGCCGGCCCCAGGTCTGCTTGACCTGCGCGAACATCGCCTTGACCGTGTCGGGCTTGCCGATGTCGCCCGCCAGCACGAGCGCGCGCGCGCCGGCGCTCGAGTCCGCTGCGGTCTTGTCGAGCAGCTCCTTGCGCCGGCCGACCAGCGCGACGCTCCAGCCGTCGCCGAGCAGCGCCAGCGCCGCCGCCTTGCCGATTCCGGTGCCCGCGCCGGTGACCAGTCCGACCTTGTTCGAAGCAGCCATGGGTGCCGTCTCCTCTCGTTCTTCGCGTTCTTCGGATCGGCGATGGTACCGCAGGGATGAGCGGTACGGCTGGAGTAAGCTTGCGCAATGGAGTTCGACGTGAACGGCAGGCGCTTGAGCGCCGACGCGGATCCGGACATGCCGTTGCTGTGGGTGCTGCGCGACCTGCTCGGGCTGACCGGCACCAAGTACGGCTGCGGCATCGGTGCCTGCGGCGCGTGCACGGTGCTGATCGACGGCCGCGCCGTGCGCAGCTGCGTGTTCGCGGCGCGCGGCGCGAGCGGGAAGACGATCCGCACCATCGAGGGTTTGGGGGCCGGGCGCCTGCACCCGCTGCAGCGCGCCTGGATCGGGCACCAGGTGCCGCAGTGCGGCTATTGTCAGTCCGGCATGCTGATCGCCGCGGCCGCGCTGCTGGCGCAGAACCCGCACCCGAGCGACGCCGAGATCGACGCCGCGATGACCAACATCTGCCGCTGCGGCACCTATCCGCGGGTGCGCGCCGCGATCCACGCCGCGGCGCGCGCGATGCGGGACGCGCTTTGAAGCGGCGCAGCTTCATCCTGGGGGGCATCGGCCTCAGCGGCGCGCTGGTCGTCGGCTGGGGCGTGCTGCCGCCGCGCAGCCGGCTCGGCGGGCGCGAAACGCTGCCGCCTTTGTATGGCGCGGTGTCGCTCAACGGCTGGGTGCGCATCGCGCCCGACGGAACGGTCGTGGTGGCGGTGCCGCGCTCCGAGATGGGGCAGGGCGTCTACACCGCACTGCCGATGCTGGTGGCGGAGGAGCTCGAGGTGCCGCTGGCGCAGGTGCGAGTCGAGCAGGCGCCGATCGACGCCATCTACGGCAATGTCGCGGTGCTGGTGACCGGGCTGCCGTTCCATCCCGACCAGGAGAACGGGGACCTTGCGCGCGCGAGCGAATGGATCGTCGCCAAGCTCGGGCGCGAGCTGGACCTTCAGGTCACCGGCGGCAGCACGAGCGTGCGCGACGCCTGGCGCCCGATGCGCGAGGCCGGCGCGGCTGCGCGTGCGATGCTGATCGCGGCGGCCGCGAAGCAATGGAACGCGGCGCCGGCGCAGTGCAGCGTCTCCGACGGCGTGGTCAGGCACCTCGACGGCCGCAAGCTCGCGCTGCGCGAGCTGATCGGCACGCTGCGCGAGGTGCCGCTGCCGGGCGAGGTGCGGCTCAAGCCGGCGCAGGAGTTCACGTTGATCGGCAAGCCGGCGCCGCGGCTCGACGTGCCCGACAAGGTCACCGGGCAAGCGCGCTTCGGCATCGACGTGCGCCTGCCTGGCATGCTCTTCGCGGCGCTGCGCGCCTGCCCGACGATCGGCGGCACGCTGCGCACCGTCGACCCTGCGCCCGCGCTCGCGCTGCCGGGCGTGGTGCGCGTGTCGACCCTCTCCGGGGCGGCGGGCGGCGCGCCGGCGGTCGCAGTGGTGGCCAACAGCTGGTGGACCGCGCAGCGCGCGCTGGACAAGCTGCGCATCGAGTGGGACGAGGGCCCGAACGCCGGGATGTCGAGCGACTGGCTGCTCGCGCGCATGCGCGGCGCGCTCGGCGCGGAGGACGGATTCACCTTCTACGAGGGCGGCGACGGCGAGGCGGCGCTCAAGCGCGCGGTGCAGCGGGTCGAGGCGGAGTACCGCGCGCCCCATCTCGCGCACGCGACCATGGAACCAATGAACTGCACCGCGCGTTTCGCGGACGGCAGGCTCGCGATCTGGGCCCCGACCCAGGTGCCGAGCGTGCTGCGCCACGTCGCGGCGCGCGCGGCCGGGATCGACGCCGACCGGGTCGAGGTCAACGTGACGCTGCTGGGCGGTGGCTTCGGCCGCCGCCTGGAGGTCGATTTCGTGCCGCAGGCGGTATGGCTGGCGCGTGACGTTTCGCCGGCGCCGGTGCAGCTGCTGTGGTCGCGCGAGGAGGACACCACGCACGATTTCTACCGTCCGGCGGCGGTGGCGAAGATGAGAGGCGGGCTGGATGCGAACGGTGCGCCGCTCGCCTGGGTCACCAAGAGCGTGAGCGACGCGATCGTGCCCCAGTACCTGCGGCGCACCTATCCCGCGCTGGCCGCCGACACCCCCGACAAGACCACCATCGAGGGGCTGTTTGACCAGCCCTACGAGTTTCCGCACCGCCATTGCGCGCACGTCACGCACCATACGCCGGTGCCGATCGGCTTCTGGCGCAGCGTGGGGCACTCGCACAACGCGTTCTTCGCCGAGTGCTTCATCGACGAGATGGCCTATGCGGCGAGGCGCGACCCGGTCGATTTCCGCCGCCGGCTGCTCGCGCGCCACGCGCGCCACCGCGCGGTACTCGAGCTCGCCGCGGCCAAGGCGCAGTGGGGAAGGGTGGGGCCGGGGCGCGCGCACGGCATCGCGCTGCACGAGTCCTTCGGCTCGATCGTGGCGCAGGTCGCCGAGGTGTCGCTCGCGCAGGGCGAGATTCGCGTGCAGCGCGTGGTGTGCGCGATCGACTGCGGTACTGCGGTCAACCCCGAGATCGTGGCGCAGCAGCTGGAGAGCGGCATCGTGTTCGGGCTCACCGCCGCGCTGTACGGCGAGATCACGATCGCCGCCGGCCGCGTCGAGCAGCGGAACTTTCCGCAGTACCGGATGCTGACGCTGGGCGACACGCCGCGCATCGAGACCCACCTGGTGCCGAGCGACGCGCCTCCGGGTGGAGTGGGCGAGGTGGGCACGCCGCCGATCGCGCCGGCAGTGGCGAACGCCGTGTTCCACCTCACCGGGCGCCGCCTGCGCTCGCTGCCGCTCAGGCTCGGGGCCTAGTTGTCGCGCCGCCCGCGCCCCTGCTGGGGCTGATCGTCCCCGCGCGGGCTCGCCTTGCGGGGCGCCTCGCGCGTTTCACGCTTCGCCGGGGCGGGCTTCACGCGCTCGCGCGCCTCGCGTTGCACAGGCGCGGGTTGTGCGCGCTCGCGGGTTTCGCGTTGCACCGGCGCCGGCCGCGCGCGCTCCGGGTAGCGCTGGTTCAGTGCCGGCCTGCGGTAGGGGATCGCCCTGCGGTGCAGGGCCTCGTGCTGCCAGCGCACCGGTTCGCCGCGCCGCAGGACCTCGACGTGGCGGCGCTCGACCACGGTCACCGGCCGGTAGTAGTAGCTCTGGCGCACGATGTTCACCCGGCGCTCGCGCCAGTCGAAGTCGCCGAAGAAGAAGCCGCTCGACACCCGCACGCCGCCGCCGAGGTAGAGGCCGACCGAGATGCCCGGCCGCACCCTGTATCCGGGCCACGGCGCCCAGCGCACCGGCGGATACGCCGGCCACCACCAGCCACCGTAGACCAGCAGCGGGTCGTAGTAGGGCACGTAGACCAGCTGCGGATTGGCCGGCTCGATGAAGATCGTTCCGGTCTGCTGCGACACCCGCATGCCGTCGTTGCTCGCGAGGTTGCCCGAGGCCAGCGCGCGCTCGCGCAGGCGCTGCACGGTGTCCATCACGTACGGTTCCTGCTCGAGGAAGGCTTCACCGAGCGACTGCGTCCACTCGAGCCGTTCATCCATCATGGCGAGAATGCGGGGAAACGCGACCAGCGACTTGACGCTCGGATCCCAGTTCTCGGCCTCGACCGCGCGCACCGCATCGTCGCCCTGCAGGCCGGGATGCACGTCGGCCCAGCGCGCGGCCTTGACCACCTCGAGCGGATAGGTCGACGCCATCAGGATCTGCGACAGCAGCGGGTCTGGATATAGCGCGATCGGCGCCAGCATCTGGTCGAGCTGAGCCTGCGTGTAGACCCGCGCCGGCGCCGACTGGGCGAACGCGGCGGGGGCCGCGAGCACCAGCGCGAGGAGCGGGAATAGCCAGCCGACGAGGCGTGTTCGCATGAGGATTCTCCTTGATCTGCCCCATTTAAGCGCCGCGCCGCCGATCGCGTATCGACCAAATGCAACCGAATGTTACGGCGATCGCGCGCAGCAACATTTCTTTACCCGCGCGCAGAACTATTTGACCCGGCCGGGTCTATATTTAGAGTTGAGTGAGCGCGAGGGACACTGCTATGCGAGCTCCAAGAGGTATCGTGATCCTGGCACTAGCGCTTTGCGCCGTCGCGGCGAGTGCGCCGGCATTCGCGGACCGCTGGCACGGGCACAGTCGGGTGCACTTCGGGCTGTATTTCGGCGCTCCGCTGGGCTGGAATCCGTATCCGTACTATCCGGCGCCCTACTATTACCCGCCGACCGTGGTGGTGCCGCAGTCGCCGCCGGTGTACGTGGAGCGGGGCGAACAGGCCGAGAAGGCCCCCGCGGGGCAGGGCTGGTGGTACTTCTGCCGCGAATCGAACGCATACTATCCCTATGTCAAGCATTGCCCGGACGGGTGGGAGCGGGTCAGCCCCCAGCCGCCGGCGCAGTAACCCGGAGGCGACGATGAAGCTCAAACCAAGATATGCGGCGCTCGGCGCCGCGCTCCTGCTCGCGGCGTGCGTGACCGTGCCGGAGGGCCCGAGCGTGATGGTG
>DAHVFK010000202.1 GCA_027317055.1 Betaproteobacteria bacterium
ATGCAGAGCTCGCAATGGGACAAGGGCAAAGGCTGCGACAGCTTCGGCCCGATCGGCCCGTGGCTGGTCACGACCGACGAGGTCACCGATCCGCAAACCCTGGACATGTGGCTCGACGTCAACGGCAAGCGCATGCAGACCGGCAACACCCGCACCATGATCTTCGGCGTGGCGAACATTGTGTCGTACGTCAGCCAGTTCATGACCCTGCTGCCCGGCGACATCATCACCACCGGCACGCCGCCCGGAGTGGGGCTGGGGATGAAGCCGCCGGTTTTCCTGAACGTGGGCGACGTGCTCACGCTCGGCATCAGGGGCCTCGGCGAGCAGCGCCAGAAGGTGGTCGCCTACGGCGGCTGAGATGCAGCAGCTGCGCATCAACGGCGAGCGCCTGTGGCAGTCGTTGATGGAGCTGGCGCGCATCGGCGCGACGCCCAAGGGCGGCGTCAAGCGCCTCACGCTTACCGACGCCGACCGCGCGGCGCGCGAGCTGTTCGCGCGCTGGGCGCGCGAGGCGGCGCTCGAAGTCGAAGTGGACGTCATCGGCAACATGTTCGCGCGCCGCGCGGGCCGCGATCCCTCGCTGCCGCCGGTCGCGATGGGCAGCCATCTCGACAGCCAGCCCTCGGGCGGCAAGTTCGACGGCGCCTACGGCGTGATGGCCGGGCTCGAGGTGCTACGCACGCTGAACGACGCCGGCATCGAGACCCGCGCTGCGCTCGAAGTGGTCTCCTGGACCAACGAGGAGGGCTCGCGCTTCACCCCGGTGATGATGGGCTCCGGCGTGTTCGCCGGCGTGTTCCGGCTCGGACATGTTCTAGAACAAAAGGACCTGGACCAGACCACTGTAGAAGATGCATTGAGATCCATCGGTTATGCGGGCGACGCGCCGCCTCACCGGCTGGGCGCGTATTTCGAGGCGCATATCGAGCAGGGCCCGGTGCTGGAGGATACGAAGACCACGATCGGCGTGGTGCAGGGGGCGCTCGGCCAGCGCTGGTTCGACGCGGTGATCACGGGCCAGGACGCGCACGCGGGCCCCACGCCGATGGAGCTGAGAAAAGATGCTCTGATTGCCGCCAGCCGGCTGGTGCTGGAGGTGAATCGCATCGCGCTCGCATTCCCCGATTACGCCCGCGGCACGGTCGGCTCGATGCAGGTCAAGCCGAACTCGCGCAACGTGGTCCCGGGCGAGGTGCGTATGTCGGTCGAGTTCCGTAACCAGAAGGACGAGACGCTGAGGGCGATGGTGGCCGCGCTGCGCCAGAGCCTGAAGTCGATCGAGGCCGAATGCCGCGTCGAGATCGATCTGGCCGAAGTCACCTACTTCCCGCCCTGCCACTTCGACCCCGCAATGGTGGGCGCGGTGCGCGACGCGGCGGGTGCGCTCGGCTACACGCGGCGCGACATCGTCTCGGGCGCCGGCCACGACGCGGTGTACGTCGCCCGCGTGGCGCCCACCGCCATGATTTTCGTGCCTTGCGAGGGCGGCATCAGCCACAACGAAATCGAGAATGCGACGCCCCAGGACCTCGCCGCCGGGTGTAACGTATTGCTGCACGCCGCGCTTTCGCGCGCCGCCTAGGCCTTTGACGGAGAATCGACCATGAACGAACGCGCACGCTCCGAAGCCGTCGCCCACTCGATCGAGAATTCGGCCTTCTTCATGCCGTTCTCGACCAATCGCCAGTTCAAGAAGGCACCGCGCATGTTCGCGCGCGCCGAGGGCATCCACTACTATACGCCGGAAGGACGGCAGGTCATCGACGGCACCTCCGGGCTGTGGTGCGTGAATGCCGGGCACTGCCGGCCGAAGATCGTCGCGGCGGTGCAAAAGCAGGTCGCGACGATGGATTTCTCGCCGCCGTTCCAGATGGGCCACCCGGCGGCGTTCGAGTTCGCCGACCGGATTGCGAAGCTCGCGCCCAAGGGCATCAGCCGGGTGTTCTTCACCAACTCGGGCTCCGAGTCGGTCGATACCGCGCTCAAGTTCGCGCTCGCCTACCACCGCATGCGCGGCGAGGGCCACCGCATGCGCCTGATCGGGCGCGAGCGCGGCTACCACGGGGTCAATTTCGGCGGCACCGCGGTGGGCGGGATCGTGGGCAACCGCAAGATCTTCGGCGCGCTGGTCACGGGCGTGGACCACATGCGCCACACGCACGACCTGGCCAAGAACGCCTTTTCGCGTGGCCAACCCAAGCACGGCGCCGAGCTCGCGGACGACCTCGAACGGCTTTGCCAGTTGCACGATCCCTCGACCATTGCCGCGGTGATCGTCGAGCCCGTGGCGTGTTCGACCGGCGTGCTGGTGCCACCGGTGGGGTACCTGGAGCGCCTGCGCGAGATCTGCGACAAGCACGGCATCCTGCTCATTTTCGACGAGGTGATCACCGCCTGGGGGCGACTGGGCAAGCCCTTCGGCTCGCAGTTCTTCGGCGTCACGCCCGACCTGATCACCACCGCCAAAGGCATCACCAACGCCACGGTGCCGATGGGCGCGGTGTTGATGAAGGAGGAGATCTACCAGGCCTTCATGGGCGGGCCGGAAGGCGCGATTGAGATGCCGCACGGCTACACCTACTCCGCCCACCCGCTCGCCTGCGCGGCCGGACTGGCGACGCTCGACGTCTACCAGGAAGAAGGCCTGCTCACCCGCGCGGGAGAGCTCGCGGGCTACTGGGAGGAGCAGGCGCACGCGCTCAAGGACCTACCCAACGTGATCGACATCCGCAACATCGGCCTGGTCGCGGCAGTCGAGCTCGCGCCGCGGCTCGGCGCGCCGGGCACGCGCGGCTTCGACGCGCACCTGAAGGCGTTCGAGCAGGGCGCCTACATCCGCTACACGGGTGACATCATCGCGCTCGCGCCGCCGCTCATCATCCAGAAGGCGGAGATCGACCAGCTGTTCGCAATCGTGCGCGAGGTGCTCGGCTCGCTCGCCTGACCTCGCTCGCCTGGGAAGGCGGCGCTACTTCGCCGCGGCGCGCACCACGCCCAGCCGCCTGCCGCGCGCAGGGTGTTTCAGGCGCGGGGGCGCTACCAGGTCGCGCACGTAGTTCGGCAGGGCGAATACGCCTTCGTGCGTCTCGCCGTTGTAGTAGCGCAGGTCCTGCAGCTTGCGATGCTCGATGCGGCGGTCGATCTCGTCCGCGGTGAAGGCCTTGGGGTCGAGCTTGTCGGAGCACACCGCCATCGCCCACAGCGAGCCGTAGAGCGGGATGTACATGGTGTAGGGGCGCACGATGCGGAACAGGCCGTTCAGGCGTTGCGCCAGCTCGGCCACCCGGTCCGGGCGCGCCACCGGCGAGCCGATGTGCAGCACCAGCGCGCCGCCGGGGGCCAGCGTGTGGCGCAGCTGCTGGAAGAACTCGGTCGAATACAGAGCCTCGGCTGGGCCCATCGGATCGTTCAGGTCCAGCGCGATGAGGTCGAACTTCTCGCTCGTTTCGCGCACGAAGCGCATGCCGTCGTCAATCAGCACGCGCAGCTTCGGGTTGTCGAACACGCCGTTGTGCACCGCGCCGAAGTGCTCCTTGGCGACGCGGATCACGTCTTCGTCGATCTCGACCATGGTGACCTGCTCGACCGAGGGGTGCTTGAGCGCCTCCTCGGAGGAGCCGCCGTCGCCGCCGCCGATCACGAGCACTTGCTTCGGCGCGTTGTGCGCGGCGAGCGCGGGGTGGATCAGGTTCTCGTGGTACACGAACTCGTCCTTCTCGGAGGTCATATTGAACCCGTCGAGGCGGAACAGTTTTCCGTACTGGGCGGTGTCGAAGATGGCCATCTTCTGGTAGCGGGTCTGCCACTCGCCGAGGCGGTGGCGGGCCCTGATGTAGAAGCCGGTCGAATCGTTGAGCGGCTCCATCAGCAGGTGCTCGCCGCGCTCGATCTCGTGCCGCGCCGCGTCGGTCGGCTGGAAATGCTCGATGATCGCATCGAACACCTTGCGCGCCTTGGCGGAATTGTCGGCGCTGTAGTTGCACACGTAGACGTCAAGCGTCAGGCCCCCGGTCTCGGGCCAGGTATGGATTGCCAGGTGCGATTCGGCCAGCACCACCGCGCCGGTGTAGCCCGAGCCCTCGAACTGGTGAAAGCTCACGTCCATGATCGTGAGCCCGGAATCGTTGACGAGCTCGACACACTTTTCGCGGAAGCGCTCTCCGTCCAGCAGGAGCCGCGGATCGCAGCGGCAGCCGCTGAGGTCACCGATAAGATGCAAGCCGTTCATTTAGGCCTCACGGCGCAAAGACGAAAAGTGTGTGCCGTGTTCAATTCGTGCAGAACCCCTCTTGGGCCGCCCCGGCGCCGAATCCGTCGGCTGCGCGAAGCTAGACGCCCGTTCCAGTTTCGCTCCTGATCTGGCCTGCAAAGGCGTCGATCAGGCTGCGAGCGATCGAGATTTTACTTGGAAGTTTAGGTAATTGGAATACATCGAACCATTCGGCGGCCTCGATCTCGCCCGGTTGCGGGCGCAATTCGCCCGCCGCCCAGTCGCAGGTGAAGGCGACCATCAGCGAATGCGGGAAAGGCCAGGGCTGGCTGGCGAAATAGCGCAGATTCGCCACTTCGACGCCAACTTCCTCTGCCACCTCGCGCTGCACGCATTGCTCGAGCGATTCGCCCGGCTCGACGAAGCCCGCCAGCGCACTGTACATGCCGGCCGGAAAGTGCGGGCCGCGCCCGAGCAGCAACTCGCGCCCGCGCCGCACCAGCGCCATCACCGCGGGCGCCACGCGCGGGTAGGCCGACAGCCCGCAGGCCGGGCACACGCGCACCCGCTCGTCCGGCCGCGGCTCGGTGCGCGCGCCGCAGCGGCCGCAGAATTGGTGGCTGCGGTCCCAGTCGACCAGCTGCAGCGCCCGGCCCGCGAGCGCGAACAGGCGGTCATCCAGCACCGAGAAGAGCGTCCTCAGGCCTTCCCAGCTCGCGCCGGGAGGTGCTGAGGCGTCGGCTGCGACCTCGGCGGCGAAGCAGTGCTCGTTGCCCAGGCTTCCCAGGTACAGGCTGCGCAGCGCAGCGTGCGCGAGCGGCCCCGGCGGCGCGACGAACGGGATCCGCGCCCAGCTGGGACGCGCACGCACGCGCAAGTCCCCGGTCGGGTCCGGGCTGGGTGGCCCGACTTCGACCAGCAGGCGGTCGCCGCTGAACACGAACCAGTGCCCGAGCGACTCCGGCGCAGGCGCGCTCAGGTGCACGAAGCCCTCGGGGCTGTGAAAAGGGAGCTGGATCACCCCCGTAGTTTAACGGCAGGCGCGACGCCGACCACGCGGTCGATCAGCTCGGCGCCCTGGCGCGCGAGGAATTCCTTGAACGCCTCGGCGGCCTGGGACAGGCGCTTCTTCTCGCGGTGGATCACGTACCAGTCGCGCATCACCGGCGTGCCGGCGACGCGAAGCACCGCAAGCTTGCCGGTCGCGAGCTCCAGGCCCGCGGTGTGCAGCGACAGAAAGCTCACCCCCATCCCCGCCATGACCGCCTGCTTGATGGTTTCGTTCGAACTCATCTCGATCGTTTCCGCGGGCTCGAAGCGGTGCGCGGCGAACATGCTCTCCATGGCGCTGCGCGTGCCCGAGCCGCGCTCGCGAATCAGGAAACTCTCATCGGCGAGGTTGGCGAGCGCGAGGCGGCGCCTGCGCGCGAGCGGGTGCTCGGGCGCCGCGATCACCGCCAGCGGGTGTTTGGCGAAGGGCGCCGCGATGGTATCCAGGCCCCTTGGCGCGCGCCCCATGAGCGCCAAGTCGACGCTGTTGTCTGAGAGCTCGCGCACCACGGCTTCGCGGTTATTGACCGTCAGCCGAACCTTGACCTTCGGGCGGCCGCGCCGAAACTCGGCCAGCAGCTTGGGCGCGAAGTATTTCGCGGTGCTGGTGACCGCGATGTGCAGCTCGCCGCCGCCTGCGCCCTTGAGCGCGTTGATCGCCTCTTCGGCTTCACGCAGCTGGCGCAGCACGATGCGGCTGTGGCGCAGCAGCTCCTCACCGGCACGCGTCAGGTGCATGCGGCGCCCCATCTGCTCGAACAGCGGCAGGCCGACGTGCTGCTCGAGCTGCTTCAGCTGCAATGAGACCGCGGGCTGAGTGAGATGCATTTCGCGCGCCGCGCGCCCGAAATGCAGCTGCCGTGCGGCGGCCTCGAAGATGCGTAGTTGCCTGAGGGTGAGGTGGTGCACGGGCTTTCGAATCGCTTATTGGTTCAATTAGATCATTTAAGTAGTCCTTATCACAACGGCGCGCTACCGTGCCCTCAGACGACAGATGGAGGACGTGGCAATGGGCAAGATGGACCGAGCCGCCCCGCAGGCGGGCGAGCGCTACCGCGCGGGGGTCATGAAGTACGCGCAGATGGGTTACTGGGACGCGGGCTACGTGCCCAGCGACACCGATGTGATCGCGCTTTTCCGCATCACGCCGCAGGAAGGCGTCGATCCCGAGGAGGCGGCCGCCGCGGTGGCGGGGGAGTCCTCGACCGCCACCTGGACCGTGGTCTGGACCGACCGCCTCACCGCCTGCGAC
>DAHVFK010000203.1 GCA_027317055.1 Betaproteobacteria bacterium
TGGTTCTGGGTCAGCCGCCCGAGCTCCAGCGTGCCCGTGAGCCGCGTGCTGTTGCTGAGGTTATATCCGCCTGACGCGGTGAGCTGGTGGAACTGGTTATCCGGCGGCAGCCCGAGCTGGCCGCCATACGGATATCCGGACCCCGCGGCCCAGCCGCCGACCCCGACGTACGGGCTCTGCCAGCTGAGCCCGTTGTTGTCGTTGTTGAACAGCGAAAGGTTGTACCCGAACTGAAACTGCATCTTCTGTGTGGTGTAATTGAACACCGCTTCCGCGATGTCGGTCTGATAGTCGGTCGGCTCCGGAATGAGGACCGCGCGCGGGTTGCCGCCGCTGTTGCCGATTACCGCACCGACCACCTTGACGCCTTCCTTGGTCTCACGGCGGAACTTGACGTCCAAGTCCCATTGACTGGACAGCACCTTGGAGAAACCAAAGATATAGTTCTTGCGCTCGTGCTTCACCTCGTACGGCCTCTCGGCGGCAGCGATCTGCGCCGCCTGTGTGGTCACGTTGCCCGCAGGTGTCCAGCCCGCCGGCAGGGTAAGGTTGTTGGTCCCCACCCCGTTGTAAATGGTTTGCGCCGATTCGGTCCTGAATTTGGGCAACTCGTCGTACTCGAATGAAAAGCGGTAGTTGCCCTGGTTGCTGTACTGGTAGCGCAGGTTGCGCGAGCGCAGCCCGAGGTTCGTGCCCACGAGGCTCCAGTAGCGCGCGCTGCCGCTCAGCGGCGCGGGGCGCCCGACCAGGCTGAAGTTGCCGATCAGGTAGGCGCCCTTTTCGTTCAGGCCGCTGTAATCGCCGAACTTGAACGAGTCCTCGCTCACGTAGCCGATCCCTAGCTCGATTTCGTTCAGCGGCCGGGTCAGCGCCAGTACATCCTCGTCCTGTGCGGCGGAGGGTCCGGCCGCAATCATCAGGGCCGACGCCACAGCGGTCGAGAGAACCGTCCTGCTGAAGACTCCCTTGCCGCGATCGTTGGTTTTCGCATTCATCGCATACCTCAGCTAAGTGGGTTGTTGGCCGCTAGCGCGTCTTGCGCGGTCCGGACGGGTGGTTCGATCCGTGGACCTGCGAATGGCAGTTCAGGCAGTTGTTGTTGATCAGCTGCTGTGCCGGCGCCGAAGCGAACGGCGGCAGGCTCTGCCCGTTGTATGCGGTGCTCGGATGGTATTGCGCCAGATGGCACTCCTGGCACAGCCATGGCCCGCGCGCCTTGAGCAACGGGGTATGGATCGAGCCGTGCGGCACGTGGCAGTTGGTGCAGTCCTCGCGCACCGGCGGGTGCTCCCACAGGAACGGCCCGCGCTTTTCGGCGTGGCAGGTGTAGCAGACCTCGTTAACCGTCGCTTTTGCGAGGTTGTGCGGTCCGATCCCGCCGTGCGGGTTGTGACAGCTGGAACACACCACCTTGCCCTCGAGGATCGGATGATGCGAAGGCTTCATCGCCTGAGCGCGCTGCTCCTTGTGGCAGGCGAAGCACACCTGCGGCTGAGTGGCCTTGTCGCGCACCTTGTCCTTGGCCGCGTGCACCCGGTGGCAGTTCGAGCACGGCACGCCGGCGGCCTGATGTGGGCTGCCCTGCCAGTGCAGCCGGAGTCCCGACTGGTGGCAGGTCAGGCACGCGCCGTCCTGCGTATCAGGTGGCGTGGGCGACTTCAGCCCGAACACGCGGTCCGGCAGCGGCCGATCGGCCTTGCCGCCCGGGTTGTCGAGGTGCGCCTGGCTCTCGCCGTGGCAACTGGTGCAGGTCGGCGTTCGCGCGTCGGCCTGTACGCCGTGGGGCGTCTGGGCGATCGACAACACGGGGTAGTCGTCGCTCTCGTCGTGGCAGCGCGTGCACTTCGCGTCGCCCTTCAGGACCATGTCCTTGTGCTCGGGCTTGTCGGACTTTTGCGCCAGCGCGGGCAAGGCGACCGCGAGGCCGAGCACCAGCACCAGCCCTTGCAGGGCACTTGCGAGGAGGTACCTAGACGTTTTCATCGTTCGTTCTCCCGTAACCTGAATTCTTCGCGACCGTTTCAATCCACTTTCCAAGGCAGGGGGCCGACGCCGAGCGCCTTCTTCAGCTCCTGCGGACCTGGGCCCTTCGGCTCGTCGTGCGCGATCGCGTAGTGGCATTCGATGCAGGTCATGCCCTGCTTCTCGGCCTTGGCGTGCGCCGATTTGGATTTGTCGCTTTGCTTGTCCGGATCGAACGCGTCGACCTTGTGGCAGTTGCGGCACTCGAGCGAGTTGGTTTCCAGCATCCGGGTCCACACCCGCTTGGCCAGTTCGGCGCGGTGCGCGCGGAACTTCTCCTTGGTGTCGATCACCCCGGTGAGCTTGCCCCAGACCTCGAAGGTCGCGTTGATCTTGCGTTTGATCAGCGGCCAGGGTTCGTGCGGCACGTGGCAGTCCGCGCACACAACGTGAACGCCGGCCCGGTTCTTGTCGTGGATCGTGTCCTGGAACTCCG
Source organism: Betaproteobacteria bacterium (assembly GCA_027317055.1). GTDB lineage: Bacteria > Pseudomonadota > Gammaproteobacteria > Burkholderiales > SG8-39 > DAHVFK01. The sequence continues at coordinate 2,459 of DAHVFK010000203.1, forward strand.
CGTACACGTTGTCGCGCATCTCGTGGCACGAGATGCAGAATTTCTGCGTCTCGGTCCACGCCAGCCCCGTCGCCCCGCCGATCGCCACCGCCATGAACACGAAGAACGCCACGACGCCCGTCACGAACACGCGCAGCGCCACCTTGCCCGGCGAGGACGAGTCGCCGCGAATCGCTTCCCAGAATTTTCTTGCTGTTCTTGCCGGCACGTCGTTCGCTCCCTAGCCACACGCCTTCATTGCGCCAGGATGTAGCGGACCACGTTGCGGATCGCCGCTTCGTCCTTGGTCTTGAGCGAGCTGTGCTCCTCTTCCTTGCCGTCGACCTTGACCTTCGGATGCGTGGTGAGGTGGACGTAGAGCTTTTGCTCGGCGTCGGGCTTGCCCTTCAACTCGGCGGCGGTCTTCTGAAAGGACGGACCTTCCTTCTTCTTGTCGACCGAGTGGCACTTGAAGCAGTTGCTCTTCTTCATCAGCGAGTGCGCCGCATCGGCATCGACCGCCTCGGCGGCGGCGATACCCATCCAGCTGGTCAGTACGATTCCGGCAAGTACGGTCTTGGCAAAGCGCATGGCGTTTCTCATCCTCGTCTGGACGACATAGAGAAAATGGCGGAGCGTGAAAGCGGAAGGTGATGCACTGCGGGAAAACGCGTGGAGCGGGCCTTCGGCCCTGCGTCAGTGCGATGTGCTCGTTCGTGTTTCAGGCTCACCCCAAAACCCCTTTGGCTCCCGACCTGTATTGATTTTGGCGTCAGGAACATGCCAGCTCAATGTAAAGGGCGAGCAACGGTGGCGCTTTGATATGAATCAAATGGGGCTCTCGGTCCATGCCAACTGGGATCGCCCTCTTTGATCTACATCATGACCGGCAGCAAACCATGGAGGACGATTGCTGCAACGCAACCTAGGATTTCGAAAGCAGGTGGCTCAAATGCTCTGCAGGACTGCGGCGCCAATGGGAGATTTCTTGTTTAACCTCCCCTTATTCAACGGGTTGAGTCGGGATGAGCTTGCGTCTATCAAATCCGAGTTCTGGCAGATGGACGTGCCCCGCGGCACCACGCTGTTCCGCCCCGGCGACCCCTGCAGCGGGATCCACGTGGTGGTTTCGGGCCACGTCAAGATTGCGCTCGGCACTGCCGACGGCGCGGAAAAGGTCGTCGACCTGGCCGGACCGGGCCAGACCCTAGGCGAAACGGCGGTATTTCTCGATCGACCGCACAAGACCTCGGCCGAGACCCTCTCGGACAGCAGGCTGCTGCACATGGCGAAGGACAAGGTATTCGCCGCAGTGGAGAACCACCCGGCATTTGCGCAGCGCATCATCGCCGGGCTGAGCCAGCGGCTCGATCGCTTCATCAGCGACTTGGAAAGTCTAACCCTGCACAGCGGGACCGAGCGCGTGGTCGCCTACCTGCTGAGCCGTCTCGACGGCGAGGAGCGGCGCCCGCACCTCGGCGTCACCCTGCCCGCGAGCAAAGGGGTGATCGCGTCGCGCCTGAATCTCACGCAAGAGCACTTCTCGCGCATCCTGCACGACCTGGCCGCGATCGACCTGATCCGGGTCGACGGGCGCTACATCACGATCCCGAACGTCGCTCAGCTGCGCGCGCGCGCCGCCTAGCGCTCAGCCGAAGCGGCCGGTGATGTAGTCCTCGGTCGCCTTCTGCTTCGGCTTGATGAAGATCGTATCAGTGACGTCGAACTCGACCAGCTCGCCGAGATACATGTAGGCGGTGTAGTCCGACACGCGCGCCGCCTGCTGCATGTTGTGGGTCACGATGGCGATGGTGAACTCGCGCTTGAGCTCGTCCACCAGCTCCTCGATCTTGGCGGTGGAGATCGGATCGAGCGCCGAGGTCGGCTCGTCGAGCAGCAGGATCTCGGGTTTGACCGCGATCCCGCGCGCGATGCACAGCCGCTGCTGCTGCCCGCCCGAGAGGCTGTGGCCGCTCTGGCCGAGGATGTCCTTGACCTCCTCCCAAAGCGCGGCCTTGCGCAGCGCCCACTCGACGCGCTCGTCCATGTCGCGCTTCTTCAGGTTCTCGAACAGCCGCACGCCGAAGGCGATATTGTCGTAGATCGACATCGGGAAAGGCGTCGGCTTCTGGAACACCATGCCGATCTTGGCCCGGATCAGCGACACGTCGCGCTTGACCGTCAGCAGGTTCTCGCCGTCCATGATGAGCTCGCCCTCGGCGCGCTGGTCCGGGTAGAGCGAGTACATGCGGTTGAACACGCGCAGCAGCGTCGACTTGCCGCAGCCGGACGGCCCGATGAACGCGGTCACGCGCCGCTCGGGAACGTCGAGCGTGATCGACTTCAGCGCATGGTAGCTGCCATAGTAGAAGTTGAGGTTGCGCACGGTGAGCTTGGCCTTCGCATCGCCGGCCTGCTCTGATCGCGCGGCGACCTCGATTCGGGGCGGCTGGGGGCGCGCGGTGATTGAGGGTTCCATGGCTGGCCTTGCGTCAGGTCGTTCTCTTGAACAGCACGCGCGCCAGGATGTTCAGCAGCAGGACCGCGAGCGTGATGAGGGTGGCGCCGCCCCACGCGAGGCGCTGCCAGTCCTGGTAGGGGCTCATCGCGAACTGGAAGATGACAACCGGCAGGTTCGAGATTGGGGCGTTCATGTTCAGCGACCAGAACTGGTTGTTGAGCGCGGTGAAAAGCAGCGGCGCGGTCTCGCCGCTCACGCGCGCCACCGCGAGCAGGATACCGGTCAGGATCCCCGTGCGCGCCGCGCGGTAGGTGACGAACAGGACCATCTTCCACTGCGGGCAGCCGAGCGCCGCGGTCGCCTCGCGCAGGCTGCCCGGCACCAGCTTGAGCATGTCGTCGGTGGTGCGCACCACCACCGGGATCACCAGCAGGCCGAGCGCGAATGCGCCCGCCCAGCCCGAGAAGTGCTTGACCTGCGCGACGTAGACCGAGTAGACGAACAGCCCGATCACGATCGACGGCGCCGACAGCAGCACGTCGTTCAGGAACCGCGTCGCCGAAGCGAGCCAGCTCTTCCTGCCGTACTCGGCCAGGTAGGTGCCCGCCATTACGCCCACCGGCGTGCCGATCAGGGTTCCGGTCACGACCATCGCCAGGCTGCCCGCGATCGCGTTCGCCAGCCCGCCGTCGGCACCCGGCGGCGGGGTCATCTTGTAGTACAGCGTGGCGTGCAGCAGCGCGCTGCCGCCCTCGAACAGCAGCGTCGCCAGGATCCACGCCAGCCAGAACAGGCCGAAGCTCAGCGCCATGGCGGACACCGACAGCATGATCACGTTCTTGCGCTTGCGCGCCGTGTAGAGCGGGTTCGATGCCGTGATGTAGCTCATCGGGCTCGGCCTAGGTTCGCGCGCCTTCCTGGCGCGACAGGCGCATCAACATGAACTTCGACAAGGCCAGCACCACCGTGGTGATCACGAACAGGATCAGGCCGAGCTCGAACAGAGCCGACAGGTAGGTGTCTCCCACCGCCTCGGTGAACTCGTTCGCCAACGCCGACGCGATACTGTTGCCGGGCGCCAGGAGAGACGCCGACAGGCGGTGCGCGTTGCCGATCACGAAGGTGACGGCCATCGTTTCGCCGAGGGCGCGCCCCAGCCCCAGCATGACCCCGCCCACCACGCCAACCTTGGTGTACGGAAGCACGACGCGGAACACGACCTCCCAGGTCGTCGCGCCGAGCCCATAGGCAGATTCCTTGAGCATCGGCGGAACCAGCTCGAACACGTCGCGCATCACCGCCGCAATGAAAGGAATGACCATGATCGACAGGATCAGGCCGGCGGTCATCATGCCGATGCCGAGCGGCGGCCCGGAGAACAGTCGTCCGACCAGCGGAATGTTGCCGAACAGCTTCACCAGCAGCGGCTGGACGTAGATCTGCAGCAGCGGCGCGAGCACGAAAAGTCCCCACATGCCGTAGATGATCGACGGGATCGCGGCCAGCAGCTCGATCGCAGTGCCCAACGGGCGCTTGAGCCAGCCGGGCGAGAGCTCGGTGAGGAAGAGCGCGATGCCGAAGCTCACCGGCAC
>DAHVFK010000204.1 GCA_027317055.1 Betaproteobacteria bacterium
GTTCTGGTTGAGCCACGCATTGCACTGCGCGAGCGACTGCGCGTGCGAGTACGCACGCCGGATCGATTTCAGCTCGGCGGCGCGCGACATCAGGTTCTGGTGCACCCGCAACTCGACCTCGCCGCAGATCCTGAGCGGCGTCAGTAACAGCAGATCGAGCGTACGCCCGACGGCGCCCTCGGTCGAATTCTCGACCGGCACAACCGCGAACTGCGCGGCGCCGGATTCGCACTGGCGGAACACCTCGTCCACCGACACGCCGGGCAGCCCCTGCGCGGCCTGGCCGAACTGCTTCCTCATTGCCTGCTCGCTGAACGTTCCTTCCGGCCCGAGGTACGCCACGCGGATCGCGGCTTCCATTCCCCTGCAGCCCGAAATCACCTCGCGGAATACTGCCGTCACACGCTCCCCCGAAAGCGGCCCCGGATTGGCCTGCATGACGCGTCGCAGGATCTCCGCCTCCCGTTCGGGCCGGTAGGCGCCCCCGCCCCCCTTCAGCTCGCCGATGCGGCGCGCCAACTCCGCCCGTCGATTGACGAGCGCAAGCAGCTCATCGTCGATCGCATCGATCTTGCCGCGGATTTTCTCGATTTCCCCCACTGCTTTCCCGTCCCCGTCCGAATTGGTTGCCGCAGGCCCGGCTATTTCAGTCTTCCTTATTGGGAAGATAGCGCACCCCGAGCACGCCGTCGATCTGGCGCAGTTCGTCGAGCGTCTGCTGCATGACCTCGCTGTCTACATCGACCAGCGTATACGCCATGTTCGCCCGCGACTTGTTCAGCATGTTGTGGATGTTGATTCCGCTCTTGCCCAGAACATGGGAGATCCGCGCCAGCATGTCCGGGACATTCGCATTCGCGATCGCCAGCCGGTACGGGGATTCGCGCGCCATCGTCGCCTCGGGGAAATTGACCGCGTTGCGCAGGATCCCGTCCTCGAGGTAATCGCGCAGCTGGTTCACGACCATCACCGCGCTGTTCTCCTCTGCTTCGCGAGTCGAGGCGCCAAGATGCGGCAGCGCCATGACACCGGGCTTACCGAGCAATTCGGTTGCGGGGAAGTCACTCACGTAGTACTTCAGTCGGTGCGCGCCGAGCGCTTTCAGCACCGCAACATCATCGACTACCCCTTCGCGCGAGAAGTTGAGCAGGACCGCGCCCTCCCGCATGAGCTCGATGTTGTGCGCCCCGACCATGTTCCGGGTCGACTCCAGCAACGGCACGTGCAGCGTGACGAAGTGGCTCGCGCGCAAGATCTCGTCGATCGAGCCCGCGCGGCGCACCGCGGACGGCAGCCCCCACGCCGCGTCTACCGTGATCTCCGGGTCATAGCCGAGCACGTGCATTCCGAGCCGGATCGCCACATCCGCAACCATGCTGCCGATCTTGCCGAGGCCGATGACACCCAGGGTATGCCCGGGCAGCTCGACGCCGGCGAATTGTTTCTTGCCGTCCTCGATCGCACGTTGCAGGTCGGGTGCGCGCGGATCGAGCGCGCGCACGAACTCCACTGCGGGCACCAGGTTGCGTGCGGCCAGCAGCATTCCGGCAAGCACAAGCTCCTTCACCGCGTTCGCGTTCGCCCCCGGCGCATTGAATACCGGCACGCCGCGCGTCGAGAGCTCGCTCACCGGGATGTTGTTTACGCCGGCGCCGGCGCGCCCGACCGCCTTCAGATTCGGGCCGAACGCATAGCCGTGCAGATCGTGGGAGCGAACAAGAATCGCGTCGGGAGTCCTCGACTCCTTGACGGCGACGTATCTCTCCGCGGGGAATTGCCGGAGTCCCGCCGGCGAGATCTGGTTCAGAACCAGGATCTCGGTCTTGCGCGCAGCATGCTTAGCCATGCCGCGCTTCGAATTCCTTCATGTACGCGACCAGGCGCTGCACCCCTTCGAAGGGCATCGCGTTGTAGATCGACGCACGCATGCCGCCGACCGAGCGATGGCCCTTGAGTTGAACCATCCCGCGCTCTTCGGCGCCCTTGAGAAACTCGGCGTCCAGCTTCGGTTCCGCGAGGACGAACGGCACGTTCATGCGCGAGCGGTCGTTCTTCGCCACCGGATTGCGGAAGAAGGCGCTACGGTCGAGATATCCGTACAGCAGGTTCGCCTTGGTCAGATTGCGTTGCGCGATTCCCGCGAGCCCGCCGGCGCGCTTGATCCACTTGAATACGAGGCCGGCGACGTAGATGGCGTAGGTCGCCGGCGTGTTCAGCATCGACCCCGCAGCCGCCTGCTGCTTGTAGTCCATCACTGTCGGCGTGCCCTTCTGCGCGCGCCCCATCAGATCCTCGCGCACGATTACGATCGTGAGTCCCGCGGGGCCCACGTTCTTCTGTGCGCCAGCGTAGATCAGCCCGAACTTCGACACGTCCACCGGGCGCGAGAGGATATGCGAAGACGCATCAGCGACGAGCGGAACGCTCCCGCAATCCGGAGTCCAGTTGAACTCGACCCCGCCTATCGTCTCGTTGGAGCAGTAGTGCACATACGCCGCATCGGCGCTGAGTTTCCATGCCTCCTGCGGCGGCGCGTAAGTGAAGTTGCGGTCCTCCGAGCTTGCCGCCACGTGCACCTCGCAGTACGTCCGCGCTTCCTTGGTCGCCTTCTTCGACCATTCTCCGGTCACGACGTAGTCCGCCTTGCCCTTGCCGCCTAGCAAGTTCATCGGCACCTGCGCAAACTGCAGTGTCGCGCCACCCTGCAGAAATAGGACCTTGTAGTCGGCAGGGATGGACATCAGGTCGCGCAGATCCTGCTCGGCCTCCTCAGCGATCGTGATGAACTCCTTGCCGCGATGGCTCATCTCCATGACGCACATGCCCGAGCCGTGCCAGTCGAGCATCTCGTCGCCGGCGCGCGCGAGGACCTCCTCCGGCAACATCGCCGGCCCGGCGCTGAAGTTGAACAGGCGGCTCATCAGTGCAGGGTCTCACCGGGCGGCACCGCAGGCGCCTCTTCGCCGGCGTCGTCTCCCGCCGAGCCGTTGCCGTTCACCTGATCGTCGCGCTCATCGATGCGTTCGAGCCCCGCGAGCTTCTCACCCTCGTCCAGCGCGATCAGCGTAACGCCCTGGGTGCTCCGGCCCTGCTCTCGGATCTGTGCCACCGCAGTTCTAATCAGCACGCCACCGGTGGAGATGAGCATCACTTCGTCTCGGTCGTCCACCATCACCGCGCCGACCAGCTGACCATTTCGGTCCGAGGCCTGGATCGCGATCATTCCCTGCCCCCCGCGTCCGTGACGCGTGTATTCCTTCACCGCGGTCCGCTTGCCGAAACCGTTCTCGGTCGCGGTGAGCACGGTCTGCTCCTCGTTTCTCGCCACCAGCATGCAGACCACTCGCGCGTCGGGGCTCAGGCGCATGCCGCGCACGCCGGTCGCCTGGCGCCCCATCGGACGAACGGCATCCTCGGAAAAGCGGATCGCCTTGCCCTCCGACGAGAAGAGCATCGTGTCGCAGCTGCCGTCCGTCAGCGCCGCACCGACGAGGTAGTCGCCCTGGTCGAGATTGACGGCGATGATTCCCGAGGGTCGTGGGCGCGAAAAATCCACCAACGCGGTCTTCTTCACCGTACCTTTCGCCGTCGCCATGAACACGTAGTGCTGCTCGTCGAATTCACGCACCGCGACGACCGCAGTGATCTTCTCCCCTTCCTCGAGCGGAAACATGTTCACGACCGGCTTGCCGCGGCTGGCACTACTGCCCTGCGGCACCTCGTACACCTTCAGCCAATAGAGGCGGCCACGGCTGGAAAAGCACAGCAGGTAGTCGTGCGAGTGCGCGACGAAGAGTCGCTCGATAAAGTCGTCTTCCTTGGTCGCCGCCGCCATCCTGCCGCGCCCTCCGCGGCGCTGCGCGCGGTAATCGGCGAGCGGCTGGGACTTGGCGTAACCGCCGTGCGAAAAGGTCACTACCATGTCCTGCGGTGCGATCAGGTCCTCGAGCGAGATATCCTCCGCGACTGTCACGATCTCGCTCTTGCGCGCATCGCCGAATTCCTGCCGCACCTTCGCCAGCTCATCGGCGATGATCGCCACCACCCGGGCAGGCTTGTCGAGGATGTCGAGCAGGTCGGCGATCGTTTCCATCACCTCGCGGTACTCGTCGCGGATCTTGTCCTGCTCGAGCCCGGTGAGGCGCTGCAGGCGCAGTTCCAGTATCGCCTGTGCCTGCTCGTCCGACAGTCGGTAGCCTTGGTCGGCGAGACCGAATTCGGCACCCAGGCCTTCCGGCCGGAACTGGCCCGCCGAGGCCCTGGTCAACATTTCGCGCACCAGCTGCGACTGCCAGAGCTTCGCCATCAGCTCGCGCTTGGCGTCCGCCGGGGTCGGCGCCTTCTTGATCAGCTCGATAACCTCGTCCACGTTCGACAGCGCAACGGCCAGGCCCTCGAGCACGTGGCCGCGCTCGCGCGCCTTGCGCAACTCGAACACCGTACGCCGCGTCACCACTTCGCGCCTGTGCGCGATGAACGCCTCCAGTATCGACTTCAGGTCGAGCACCTTCGGCTGTCCGTCGACCAGCGCGACCATGTTCATGCCGAAGGTGTCCTGCAGCTGGGTCAGCTTGTACAGGTTGTTCAGCACGACTTCCGGAATCTCGTTGCGCTTGAGCTCGATCACCACGCGCATGCCATCCTTGTCGGATTCGTCCCGAATGTCGGAAATCCCCTCGATTCTCTTGTCCACCACCAGTTCCGCAATCTTTTCGAGCAGGGTCTTCTTGTTTACCTGGTATGGAAGCTCGTCGACGATAATCGCTTGTCGGTCGCCCTTGCCGATGTCTTCGAAGTGCGTGCGTGCGCGCATGACGACCCGGCCTCGGCCTGTACGATAGCCCTCGAGCACGCCGGAAACGCCGTAGATGATGCCGGCTGTCGGAAAGTCCGGCGCCGGCATCAGCTTGATCAGCTCCTCGATCACGCATTGAGGATGGTGCAGCACGTGCAAGCACGCGTCGACCACCTCAGACAGGTTGTGCGGCGGAATATTGGTCGCCATGCCAACGGCGATGCCGGAAGACCCGTTGACCAGCAGGTTCGGCACGCGTGCCGGCAGGACTGCCGGCTCTTGCTCCTGTCCGTCGTAGTTGGGTACGAAATCGACCGTCTCGCGGTCGATGTCGGCCAGCATTTCGTGTGCGAACTTGGTCAGCCGCACTTCGGTGTAGCGCGGCGCTGCCGCATTGTCACCGTCGATTGAACCGAAGTTCCCCTGCCCGTCAATCAGCAAGTAGCGCAGGCTGAAGGGTTGCGCCATGCGCACCATCGTGTCGTAGATCGCGGCGTCGCCGTGCGGGTGGAACTTGCCCATGACGTCCCCCGAGACGCGCGCGGACTTCTTGTAAGGGCGGTTCCAGTAGTTGCCGAGCTCGTTCATGCCGTACAAGATTCGTCGATGCACCGGCTTGAGCCCGTCGCGCACGTCCGGCAGCGCGCGCCCGACGATCACGCTCATCGCGTAATCGAGATACGATCGGCGCATCTCCTCTTCGAGGCTGACCGGGAGCGTTTCTTTTGCGAATTGATCCATGCTCGGCTCGCGAATTACGGGTCTCGACGACCGCCCCCTGCGCTCCGGCGGAGCGTCGCAGGCGAGGGCGGCGAGAAAAACGGGAAATTTTAGCACGCGGAACGGTGCTCTTCCCCCGTTCCCGCGCGGTTTTGCGGCGATGCTGCAGGCAAGCCGATCGACATCTCTCTTCGGCGCACGGGCGCCTTGGCGGCGCCTTGTCGCGCTGCACACGCTATGCCTAAAATGCGACGAGTCGCCGGCGACATCCGCATGCTTGCGTCGCGGCGGGTCAGCCAGAACCATCGGGGGAGGCCCCGCTAACCCGGGACCTTTCTGTGCCAGACACTACGAATACGCTGATCCTTCCGCGCTGGGTGGTAACTGTCGAGCCGGCCGGCACGGTGTTAGAACGGCATGCGGTGGCCGTGCGCAACGGGCGCATCGAGGCCGTTATGCCCGCCGAGGCCGCCCGGACGCGCTTTGCCCAATACCCGACGATCGACCTTCCCGAACATGCGCTGATCCCGGGCTTGGTCAACGCGCATACTCATGCGGCGATGTCGTTGATGCGCGGAATCGCGGACGACATGGCCCTGATGCGCTGGCTGCAGGAACATATCTGGCCAGCCGAAGCCAAGCACGTTTCGCCGCAGTTCGTGAAGGATGGAACTTTGCTCGCCTGCGCGGAGATGCTGCGCGGGGGGACGACCTGCTTCAACGACATGTACTACTTTCCGGAGGCCGCCTTGGAAGCGGCGCTCGCCGCGAATATGCGCGCCTGCCTGGGCGCGATCGTAATCGACTTCCCGTCCCCTTACGCCGCGGATCCCGATGACTACTTGCGCAAGGGTCTCGCGCTGCGCGATCGGTACGCAGACCAGCCGTTGCTCAGCTTTTGCCTGGCGCCGCACGCGCCTTACACGGTTTCAGACGGCAGTTTTGCCAAAGTTGCAAAGCTCGCAGCGGAA
>DAHVFK010000205.1 GCA_027317055.1 Betaproteobacteria bacterium
GGTCGAGGGCCAGTCGCGGCTGAGCGCGGCGCACGCGCTGGTCGTCGGTGCCGGCGGCCTGGGCTGCCCGGCGGCGCTCTATCTGGCCTCGAGCGGGATCGGGCGCCTCACGCTGGCCGACCCCGACCGCGTCGACCTCACCAACCTGCAGCGCCAGATCCTGTACCGCGACGACGCCGTGGGCGCGCTGAAGGTCGAGGCCGCGCGCAAGACGCTCGGCGCGGTCAATCCGGCGGTGTCGGTCGTGCCGCTCGCCGAGCGCCTGGCGGGCGAGGCGCTCGAGCGCCTGGTGGCCGACGCCGACGTGGTGCTCGACTGCAGCGACAACTTTGCCACCCGCCACGCGGTGAACCGCGCCTGCGTGCGGCACGCCAGACCCCTGGTGTCGGGCGCAGCAATCCGCTTCGACGGCCAAGTGGCGGTATTCGATCTCAGGCGCGACGACGCGCCGTGCTACGCCTGCCTGTTTCCGGAGGGCGGCGAGACCGAGGAGCTGCGCTGCGCGGTCATGGGTGTGCTCGCGCCGCTTACCGGCGCGATAGGCGCGCTGCAAGCGGCAGAAGCGATCAAGCTGCTGGCCGGCGTGGGCGAGTCGCTCAACGGGCGCCTGCTCATGTTCGATGCCCTGCGCGCCGAATGGCGCTCGGTGCGCGTGCGCAAGGATCCGGATTGCGCCGTCTGCGCGGCGGCCGCGACTCAGGCGGGCAGGTAGGGCCGCTGCGCGGCGAAGCTCTCGCTCGGACCCTCGGCGAACCCGCTGCGGGCAAATTGCTGCAGGCTGCCGAGCAGGTAGCAAAGCAGCGTCCCCGCCTTCGCCGCCGCCTCGCTCTCCTCGCCCTGGCCCTGGCTCGCGGCGAGCCGCAGCGACTGCTTGAGCGTGGCCTCGAAGCGGTCGAAGAACTGGTTCATCCGCGCCTGCAGCCGTTCGTGCTCCCCGATCAGCGCGTCGCCCGTCATCACGCGCACCATGCCGGGGTTCTTCTCGGCGAAAGCGAGCAGCATCTCGACCAGCTTTTCGGTCTGTCGGCGCCCGCTCGCCTCGTCCTCTGAAATGCGGTTGGCGAGAGAGAACACGGTATTCTCGATGAACTCGATAAGCCCTTCATACATCTGCGCCTTGGAAGCGAAGTGCCGGTATAGCGCGGCCTCGGAGACATCAAGCTTGGCGGCCAGCGCAGCGGTCGTGATGCGCTCCCACTTCGGCGCCTCGAGCATCTGCGCGAGGGTCTTCAGGATCTCGAGCCTGCGTTCGCCTTTGGCGCGGGGCATGTGGAGGGGGTGAAGGTGGAAGGCTGTCCGGATTCTAGCCTCAAGCGTACCTGAAGACGAGCCGGGGTAGCTCGCGCACCGACCTCACCCTCAGATCGACGAAGGATACTTTCCGCTTCTCGCGGCTCACCCACACCGTCGACATGCCCAGACGCTTTGCGGTGCGCAGGTTTTCGAGCGAGTCGTCGAGGAACGCGCAGCGATGCGGATCGAGGTCGTGCTGGCGCAGCAGCAGGTGAAAGCCGTGCGCCGCGGGCTTGCCGCGAAAGCGCGCGTCCTCGATGGTGTAGACGGCGTCGAACCAGCGCGCGACGCCCATCGCGCGCAGCACGCCCTCGACGTAATGGCGCGGCGCGTTGGAGAACACCAGCTTGCGGCCGCCGAGCAGCGCCAAAGCGTGACGCAGGGCGTTTTCGTGCACCACCATGTCGGCCAGCTCCGGAAAGCGGTGCGTTTCGGCCAGGAAACGGCGCGGGTCGGTGCCGTGATGGCGCATCAGCCCGTTCAGGGTGGTGCCGTAACGCAGCCAGAAGCCGCGCCGCATTTCGTTCGCGCCCGCCTCGTCCAGTTCGAAGTGCCGTCGCAGATAGGCGTTGATCTGCTCGTGCATCGACGGGAAGATGCGCACGCTCGCATCGTGCAGGGTGTTGTCGAGGTCGAAGATCCATACCCGCCGCGACGGCGGGAGGCGCGCGATGCGCATTACCTGCTGCGGATCAGCGTGCCGACCCCCTGGTCGGTCAGGACCTCTAGCAGCAGTGCGTGCGGCACGCGCCCGTCGATGATGTGCACGCTCTTGACCCCGGCGCGCGCAGCCTCGAGCGCGGAAGCGATCTTCGGCAGCATGCCGCCCGAGAGCGTGCCGGCAGCCAGCATGGCGTCGATCTGGCGCGGCGTGACCCCGGTCAGCAGCTTGCCCTGCTCGTCGAGCACCCCCGGCGTGTTGGTGAGCAGCACCAGCTTCTCGGCGTGCAACACCTCGGCCAGCTTGCCCGCCACCAGGTCGGCGTTGATGTTGTAGGACAGGCCGTCGGCGCCCACCCCGATCGGGGCCACCACCGGGATGAATCCCCCCTGCTCGAGCGAATCGATGACGCCGGGGTCGATCGACTCGATTTCACCCACCTGTCCGATGTCTAGCAGCTCGCTCGGCTTTTCGCGAGACGGGATCAGCAACTTCCTGGCGCGGATGAAGGCGCCGTCCTGGCCGGTCAGGCCGACCGCGCGGCCGCCCGCCTGGTTGATCAGGGTGACGATGTCCTTGTTCACCGCGCCCCCAAGCACCATTTCGACCACGTCCATGGTCGCCGCGTCGGTGACCCGCATGCCCTGCACGAACTCACTGCGAATTCCGAGCTGCTTCAGCAGCTTCTCGATTTGCGGCCCACCGCCGTGCACCACCACCGGGTCCATGCCGACCAGCTTGAGCAGCACTACGTCGCGCGCGAAGCTCACCTGCAGCGCGGCGTCGACCATGGCGTTGCCGCCGAACTTGACCACGATGGTCTTGCCGTGGAAGCGGCGGATATAGGGCAGCGCCTCGGCGAGGATGCGCGCCTTGGTCGCGGCGTCGTTGGCTTGAGTCATGGCGATCCGATTCTACAAAGAAAAAGGGCCGGCGGTTGCCGGCCCTTCGCTCACGCTGCCTCGCGCGTCAGTTTATCGCGATCTGCTTGCGCGCCGCCGCCGCCTTCTTCGGCAGCGGCAGCTCGGCGCGGGCCTCGTTGTACATCGGCCGCACCAGGAAGCCCTTGAACAGGCCGTCGACCAGGTCGTTGAACGGGTCGAATCGGGTAACATTGCTCATACGCGTCTCCATTGCGGGTAGCCAACTGTTCCTGCAATGCGACAAATGGGGCGCGGCGGCCGCGTTTCAACCCCCCGGCACCCGTTATGCCACTGCCCATCGACTTCCACGCCCAGCTCGAGGGCCAGCGCGACTACCTGCTGCGCTACGCCACCCTGCAGCTGCGCGACTCCGACCGGGCCGAGGACTGCGTGCAGGAGACCTTGCTCGCGGCGCTCGCGGGCGGGGCCGGCTACGACGGCCGCTCGAGCCTGCGCACCTGGCTGACCGGGATCCTGAAGCACAAGATCGTCGATGCGATCAGACGCTCGAACCGCGAGCCCGCCACGGCGCTCGAGCCGGAGGGTGACGCGTCCGAGTTCGACACCCTGTTCGACCCGCGCGGCCACTGGGCGCAGGCCCCCATGGCCTGGGAACGCCCGGACAGCGCCCTCGAGCGATCCCAGTTCCTCGCCGCGCTCGAGGCCTGCCTCGAGCAGCTGCCGGCGAGGACGGCACGCGCGTTCATGATGCGAGAGCACATGGGGCTGGAGACTGAAGAGATCTGTAAGGAGCTCGGGATCAGCGCGACCAACTGCTGGGTGATGATGTATCGCGCACGCATGGCGCTACGCCTGTGCCTGGAGCGAACCTGGAAATGAAGCTGATGCTGCCGTGCAGTGAAGTGACGCGCCTGGTGTCCCAGGGGCTGGATCGCAGGCTCGGCTTGAGCGAGCGCGTCGCGCTGCGCGTTCACTTGGCGATGTGCGAGGGTTGCGGCAACTTCGAGCGCCAGATGAAGCTGCTGCGCGAGGCGGTACGGCAGCTCGCCGAGGCCGAAGGCCCGCGCGACACCGGGCCTCACAGCACGTAGCGCGCCAGGTCCTCGTTGCGCGCCAGCTCGGCCAGCCGCGCGTCGACATAGGGCGCGTCGATCGTGACCGTCACCGCACCGCGCCTGCCGGCCTCGAACGATATCTCCTCGAGCAGCTTCTCGAGCACGGTGTAAAGCCGCCGCGCACCGATGTTCTCGGTCTTTTCGTTCACCTGGTAGGCGATTTCCGCCAGCCGCCGGACCCCCTCCGGGCGGAACTCGAGCGTCACGCCTTCGGTCTCGAGCAGCGCCTGGTACTGCTTGACCAGGCTCGCGTCGGTCGAGGTGAGGATCTGCTCGAAGTCGTCCACCGAAAGCGAATCGAGCTCGACCCGGATCGGGAGCCGCCCCTGCAGCTCGGGAATCAGGTCCGAGGGCTTGGCGAGGTGGAACGCGCCCGAGGCGATGAACAGGATGTGGTCGGTCTTGACCATGCCGTACTTGGTCGCGACCGTGGTGCCCTCGACCAACGGCAGCAGGTCGCGCTGCACGCCCTGGCGCGAGACGTCCGCGCCGCCGATCTCGCTGCGGGTGGCGACCTTGTCGATCTCGTCCAGGAACACGATGCCGTTCTGCTCCGCGTTGGCGAGCGCCTTGGCCTTCAGGTCGTCGTCGTTCACCAGCCGCGCGGCCTCCTCGTCCGTGAGCAGCTGCAGCGCCTCGCGGATGCGAAGCTTCCTCAGCTTTCTGCGCCCGCCGGCGAGATTCTGGAACATGCCCTGGATCTGCGAGGTGAGCTCCTCCATCCCGGGCGGCGCGAGGATCTCCATTTGCTGTGCGCTCACCGCGAGTTCGAGCTCGATTTCCTTGTCATCCAGCTCGCCCTCGCGCAACTTCTTGCGGAATTTCTGGCGCGTTGCGTTCTCTTCCGCCTCCACCCCGCGCGCGGGCGTCAGCAGCGCATCAAGCACCCGCTCCTCTGCCGCGTCCTGTGCGCGGGCGCGCACCGCGCGCATCGCCTGCTCGCGCGTCTGCTTGATGCTGATCTCGACCAGATCGCGCACGATGGTGTCGACGTCGCGCCCGACGTAGCCGACTTCGGTGAACTTGGTCGCCTCGACCTTGATGAAAGGCGCCCCCGCGAGGCGCGCGAGCCGCCGCGCGATCTCGGTCTTGCCCACGCCGGTAGGCCCGATCATGAGGATGTTCTTGGGCGTGATTTCCTGGCGCAACGGCTCGGCGACCTGCTGCCGGCGCCAGCGGTTCCTGAGTGCGATCGCGACCGCGCGCTTGGCCTTGGCTTGGCCCACGATGTGCTTTTCCAGCTCGTGGACGATCTCCTGCGGCGTCATCTGGGTCACTCGAGCACCTCGATGACGCGCTGGTTGTTGGTGTAGATGCAAATATCGGCGGCGATCGCGAGCGACTTGTCGACGATCTCGCGCGCACCGAGCGAAGTGTTCTCCAGCAGCGCGCGTGCGGCGCTCTGCGCGTAGGGACCGCCCGAGCCGATCGCGACAATTCCCTGCTCCGGCTCGAGCACGTCGCCCATGCCGGTGATGATCAGCGAGTGCTCGCGGTCGGCCACGGCGAGCATCGCCTCGAGCCGCCGCAGGATCCGGTCGGTGCGCCAGTCCTTGGCCAGCTCTACCGCCGAGCGCAGGACGTTGCCCTGGTGCTTGTCGAGCTTCGCCTCGAAGCGCTCGAAGAGCGTGAACGCGTCGGCGGTGCCGCCGGCGAAGCCGGCCAGGATACGGTCGTTGTACAGCCGTCGCACCTTGCGCGCGCCCGCCTTGAGCACGATGTTGCCGAGGGTAACCTGGCCGTCGCCGCCCAGGGCGACGTCGACGCCGCGGCGGACCGAGAGGATGGTGGTGCCGTGCAGTTGTTCCATGGTGCCCTTTAGTTTCCGTTGCGCGGGGTGACTTTGGCGAGCGCCGATACGCCCATCACCTCGAACAGCGCCGCGATCAGCTGGTTCACGTTTTCGAGCTCGAGCCGCCCGCCGTTGCGGATCAGCTCCGCGGCGAGATTGAGCAGCGCGGCCGCCGAGACGAAATCGACGCGCTTCAGGCTCGAGCAGTCGACCTCGACTCGCGTGCGGCTCGCGCCGGCCTCGGCCACCACGTCGAGAAAGGCTTTCGCATGGCCGACGATCTCGCGCGGCGCGGCGAGCGAATCTACCGCCGGCGGCGCCAGCTCGACGTCGAACAGCGGCGGCTCGCATTCAAAGCGGCCGGCATACTCGCGCGCGCGCTCGGCGAACGCCTCGCGCTCGCCGAGCTCGCGGTGAAGGTCGAGCAGCATCAGCCACGGGCGCTCCGCCGCCGGCGCCAAATTTTCCTTTTTCACTGCGCGCGCGAGGCTGCGCTTGGCCTCCACATTCTGCGCGTTGGCGTACAGGATCGCCGCCTCTTCGACCGCCGCGGCGAGCCCCGAGGATGCCGACACCACTTCGATGTTCAGGCGCGAGTCGGTGCCCGCCGGGATACGCTGCGTGCGCTCGGTTTGCCAGCCCAGCGGCAGCTTGTCCGTCACGTCCGGGGACTTGCCCGCCCTCTTGCGCAAATTCCTATCGCCAGCACCGGAGCTCATGGGGTCCCCCGCTCGCGT
>DAHVFK010000206.1 GCA_027317055.1 Betaproteobacteria bacterium
TAGCCGTCGAGGCAGCTTACGACTTCGATAATCTTGTTCATGTGGTGGGAATGATCAGTGCGCCATGTTGTCTTGATAGAATACAACGAGCGCAAGAATGCTGAAATTCCTCTTGCCGGGCGTCGTCCTCGCACTCGCGTCGACGCATGCAGCGGCCTTCTCCTACGCAGTCCAGCTCGATGTCCCCGAGGCGTATCGCGCGCTGCTGCGCGACAACCTCGAGCTCGAGCGCTGGCGCGACAATCCGCGCATGGACGCCGCGCAGCTCGAGCGCCTGGTCGCGCGCACGCGCGGCGACGTGGCCACGCTGATGCAAACCGAGGGCTTCTATTCCCCCGCCATCGAGGTCTCGCTCGAGCGCGGCGGCGCCGAGCCGACGGTGCGGGTGCGGCTCGAGCCGGGCGCGCCGGTGCGCGTGACGAGCGTGAAGCTGAATTTTCGCGGCGCCATCGCCTCCGCCCCCGCGGGCGAGCAGCCGACCGCGGAGGCCTTGCGCGAGCGCTGGCCGCTCAAGGCGGGCGAGGTGTTCCGCCAGGACGCGTGGGAGGGCGCCAAGCGCGCGACCCTGCGCGCGCTGCTCATCGAGCGCTATCCCGGAGCGCGCATCGTTTCGAGCCGCGCGACGGTCGATCCCGCGACGCTGCGCGCCGACCTGGAATTGGTGCTCGACAGCGGACCGCCGTACCGCTTCGGCAGGACCGAGATCCACGGCCTCGAGCGCTATCCGGCGCGCATCGTCGAAAACCTGAATCCGATCGAGCCGGGCGAGCCCTACCGCCAATCGGCGCTGTTCGCGCTGCAGACGCGGCTGCAGAACAGCGGCTATTTCGACAACGTCACGGTCGAGGCTCCGACCGCCGGCGCGGCGCCGGCGGCGGTCCCGGTGGTGGTGACGCTGGTCGACGCCAAGCGGAGGCGCCTTGGCCTCGGCGCCGGGGTGAGCAGCGACACCGGCGCGCGCGGACAGATTGAGTACCAGGACAACAACATCGCGCAACGCGGGCTGCGGCTGCTGGCCGGGCTCAAGGTCGACCGGACCGGACCGACCGCGAGCGTCACGCTCTCGTGGCCGATACGCGCTGACGGCGCGCGCGACAGCATCGGCGCCAGCCTGACCAACACCGATCTGCAGGGAGAGCAGACACGCACTTTCGCGCTCGACGCGAAGCGCGCCCGCATCGACGGGAAGATCGAGCGCAGCTTCGGGCTGCAGTACCAGAGGCAATCGGATCAGGTCGCCGGCCTGCCGACCGCGAACAACCAGGCGCTGGTGCCGTACTACGGCTGGACGCTGAGGGACGTCGACTCGCTGCTCGCGCCGCAGCGCGGCTACGTGCTCAACTTGCAGCTCGGCGCCGCCGCCGAGCACCTGCTCTCCGACCGCAGTTTCGCGCGCGGCTACGGCAAGTGGACCGGCTTCTTTCCGCTCGCGCAGCGCTCGACGCTGATCCTGCGCGCCGAGGCGGGCGCGGTGCTCGCCGGCGGGCGCGACGGGATTCCGTCCAGCTACCTGTTCCGCGCCGGCGGCGACCAGTCGGTGCGCGGCTATGCCTACCAGAGCCTGGGGGTGGCCGAAGCCGATGCCGTGGTCGGCGGCCGGCTGCTCGGCGTCGCGAGCGCCGAAGCGGTGCACTGGCTTACGCCGAGCTGGGGCGCGGCGCTGTTCTACGACGTCGGCGACGCCGCCGACACGCTGCAGTCGTTCAGCGCCAAGCGGGGCTATGGCGTCGGCGCGCGCTGGCGCAGCCCGGTCGGGCCGGTCAACCTGGATCTCGCCTACGGGCGCGACACCGGCAAGTACCGGATCCACTTCTCGCTCGGGTTCGCGTTCTGATGTCGGTCGGCCTGCTGCTCAGGTCGCTGCGCGCCGCGCTGGTCGCGGCGCTGGCGGTCGCCGCCCTGCTGTGGGGCCTCGGGCGCGAGGCGACGCTGCAGTGGCTGGCCGCGCAGGCGAGCGCGCGCAGCGCGGGCAGGCTCGAGCTGGCGGACGTGCGCGGCTCGCTCTACGGGCCGCTGCGCATCGCGCACGTCGCCTACCGCGACGGCGCGCGGCGCATCGAGGCGGACGCAGTGGCGCTCGACTGGTCGCCGCTCGCGCTGCTCGCCGGCCGCCTCGCGGTCGATTCGCTCGAGGTCGGGACGCTGCGCGTGGAGCTCTCGGGGCAGGGCGGCGCATCGGCGCAGCTGCCCGACGACCTCGGGCTGCCGCTCGAGCTTTCGCTGGCGCAGGTGCGCGTCGGCGAGCTCGCGCTGCGCGCGGGCGGGAGCAGCGAGACGCTGCGCGACATCGAGCTCAGCACGCGCCTCACGCGCGGCGTGTACCGCCTCGAGTTGGCGCGCGCGCAGACGCCCTTTGGCGCGCTGCAGGGCGAAGCGTCGCTCGGCACGCGCGCGCCCTACCGGCTGGCGGCAAAGGCGACACTGGCGCGCGGCGACGCTCCCGGCCCGTACCGCATCAGCGCGCAGGCTTCGGGCAGGCTCGGCGCGATCGAGCTCAGCGCCGCGGCGGAACGCGGCGCGCTGCGCGCGCGGCTGAGGGCACGCATCGCGCCGTTCCAGGCCAAGGCCGGCTACTCGGGCAGCCTCGAGCTCGAGAACGCGCTCGCAGGCAGCGTTGCCGCCGGCAAGATACCGGCCAAGACGCTGTCGCTGGCGTTCGCCGGAGACCCCGACGATCTGGTGCTGAAACGGATCCGGATCGATTTTGGCGCCGCAGGGGCGCTCGAGGGCGACGGCGCGCTGCGCGGCGGCAAGCTCGAGCTCGCGCTCGCCAGCAAAGGGTTCGACCTGCACGGGATCGACGCCAGGCTGCGCCCGACAAGTCTGCAGGGCTTGCTGCGGCTCGAAATGCCGCTCGCCGCCCGACGGCTTGTCCTGAAGCAGGTTCAACTGCAAGAAGGCGCGGCCAAGCTCGAGCTCGAGGGCGAGCTCGGGTTCGACGCGCCGCGCGCCTACCGGTTCACGGGCCATCTCGCGCAGGTCGATCTGGCGCAATTCGGTCGCTATCCGAAGAGCGACCTGAATGCCCGCTTCGACGTCTCGGGGCAGCTGCTGCCCGCTCCGAGCGGGAAAGTCCGGCTCGATTTGGATCAGAGCACGCTGCACGGCGAGCCTCTGACGGGACGGGCGCAGGCGACGCTTGCGCCCGGACGGGTGCGCGATGCCGAGGTTCGGCTGCGCTCGGGCGACAACCGGCTGGAGCTGCGCGGCGGCTACGGCGCGCCCGGCGACCGCATCGCGCTCGAGCTCACCGTGCCGCGGCTGGAGCGCATCTACGACGGTGTCGCCGGCAGCGCGACGCTCGCCGCCAGCCTGGCGGGCGGGCTCGACGGCGCGCTCTCGCTCGATGCCCGCGTGCGCGGGCTGCGCGCCGGACGCTGGTCGATCGCGCAGGCGCAGTTGAGCGCGAGCGGGAGCGTGGCGCGGCACGCGCTGCGCCTGCGCGCGAGCGGCGGCAAGCTCGAGCTCGACGCCGCCGCCGACGGCGGCTGGCAGGCCGGCAAGGGCTGGAGCGGCCGGCTGACGCGGCTCAACGCGCGCGGCACGCTCGATGCGCGGCTCGACGCTCCGGCCGCGGTGACGATCGGCGCGGATGGCTTCTCCCTCGAGGGGCTGGTCTTGCGCTCGGGCGAGGCGAGCCTGCGGCTCGACGTGCTCAGCCGCCACGGCAAGACCATCGCCAGCCGCGGCGCGGCGAGCGGGCTGTCGCTCGAGCTGCTACGGGACGTCGCGGCGCTGCCGCCGGCGCTGGCCTCGACGCTCAGGCTGTCGGCCGACTGGGACGTCGCGGGCGTGCCCGAGGCGCCCTCGAGCTGGCACGGGCGCGCCGAGGTGAAGCGCGACGCGGGCGACCTGACGCTGCAGGGCGACTTGCCGCTCGCGCTCGGCATCGAGCGCGCGCAGCTCAGCGCGCGCGTCGCGGACGGCCGGATCACGGCGAGCGCGGAGGCGCGCGGCAAGCGCCTCGGCGCGGTCACCGCGCAGGCCACGCTCGGTCTGGGTTCGGCCGACCTGCGCGCCGCGCCGCTGGAGGCGACGCTCGAGGCGCAGATGCCGTCGATTGCGTGGATCGCGCCGTTGGCGGGGCCGTCGATTACGCTCGAGGGCGCGCTGCGCGTCTCGCTTTCTGCGCACGGCACGCTCGGCGCGCCGCGGCTTTCGGGCAGCGTCTCGGGCGACGGGCTGGCGCTGCGCGACGCCGCGCAGGGTGTGGACCTGGCCGACGGCAGCCTGCGCGCCGAGCTGCGCGATTCGAAGCTCGCGCTGCAGACCTTCACGCTGCGCGCCGGCGGCGGAAGTTTCGAGGCAAGCGGCACGCTCGACCTGGCAGGCGATTCGCCCGAGGTCGCGCTCGACTGGAAAGCCTCGAAGCTGGAAGTGATCAGGCGCCCGGACCGGCACCTGGTGCTGAGCGGGGCCGGCGCGATCGGCTTTCGCGCGGACCGGCTGCGCCTGAGCGGCGCGCTCGCGGCCGACGAAGGCCTCATCATCCTGCCCGAGCGCGCCGGCGTCACTCTGAGCGACGACGTGGTGATCAAGGGGCGCGAGACGGAGGCGTCGCGCGCGCCGGCGCGGCCGCTGCTGGCACAGCTCGACCTCGAGCTCGACCTGGGCCAGCGCTTCGTGCTCAAGGGCAAAGGCCTGGACGCGCGTCTGGCCGGTAAGCTGCGCCTGCGCGCCGACGAGGACCGCCTGCCCACCGCGAGCGGCAGCATCCGGGTGGCCGCAGGCACCTACAGCGCCTACGGGCAGCGCCTGACAATCGAGCGCGGCATCATCAGCTTCAGCGGACCGCTCGACAACCCGGGGCTCGACATCGTGGCGATGCGCAAGAACCAGGCGGTCGAGGCCGGGGTGGCGATCAGCGGCACCGCGTCGGCGCCCAAGGTCAGCCTGGCGTCCAAGCCCGAGGTCCCTGACGCGGACAAGCTGTCCTGGCTGGTGCTCGGGCACGGCCTGGACGGCACGAGCAAGTCCGACGCCGGCCTGATGTCGGCCGCGGCCGGCGCCTTGCTCGCGCAAGGCGAGTCGGCGGCGCTGCAGGCCCGGCTCTCGCGCGCAACCGGCTTGGACGAGATCGGCGTGCGCGGCGGCAGCGGTGCCAACGCCGGGCTGCAGGACTCCGTGGTGACGCTCGGCAAGCGCTTGTCGTCCAAGCTCTACCTGGTGTACGAGCGGGGCCTGTTCGCCGCCGGCAACGCGGTCAAGCTGCGCTACACCCTCAGCCCTCGCTGGACGCTGCAGACCCAGACCGGAAGCGACAGCGCGATCGACGTGTTCTACAACCTGCTGTTCGATTGAGGCGGCGCGGCGGCAGCGCTCAGCTCGTCGAGCGTGTTGATATTGCGAAACGCCTCGGGTTGGTCATCGAAGGGTACCTCGATCACCGCAAGCGTCGCGTACCAGGCGTCGATCTTGCGCCCGCCGCCGGCGAGGAACGCCTCGAGGTGGGGCAGCACGCTGCGCCGCACCAGCGCGAACACGGGGTGAGGCTGATCGCCAGTCTTTGCGACGGCCAAATCCTTCTCGTTCAAAGAAGATTTCAATCTACCGACCAGATCAAGCGCAAGGAAAGGCGAATCGCAGGGCACCGTCACCACGAGCGGCTGCGAGGCCGCCTGCAGGCCGGTGTGCAGCCCCGCGAGCGGGCCGGCGAAGCCGCCGAGCGAGTCGGGCACCACGCGGTGGCCGAAGCGGGCGTAGGCCTCGGCGTTCTGGTTCGCGTTGAGCAGGATCTCGTCCACCTGCGGCGCGAGGCGCTCGATCGCCCAGGCGACCATCGGCCTGCCGTTGAGCGGCTGCAGCCCCTTGTCCACCCCGCCCATGCGCCGGCCCCGGCCGCCTGCGAGGATGATTCCGGTCACGCCGTCCATGCCGCGATTCTAAGGGAACGCCGCGGCGAAACCGACTTGCCGCCCAATATGCGCCGTGACAGACTGCGTGCGCCGTGAAGAACCCGAAATACCTCGTGCCGTTCCTCAACCTCGGCCACCTGCTCGACCACCTGTCGATGCTGGTGTTCCCGACCGTGGTGGTGGCGCTGGCGCGCCACTGGACACAGACCTATTCCGAGCTGCTGCCGCTCGCGCTCGGCGGCTTCATCGCCTTCGGCGCCTTCGCGTTGCCCGCGGGCTGGCTGGCCGACCACTGGAGCCGTTACAAGATGCTGGCGGTCTTTTTCTTCGGCATCGGCGGCTCGCTGTGCCTGACCGGGTTCGCCCAGGCGCCGTGGCAGATCGGCGCGGGGCTCACCCTGATCGGCATGTTCGCCGCGATCTACCACCCGGTGGGGATCGCGATGCTGGTGTCGGCGCCGGCCAAAATGGGCAAGGCGCTGGGCTGGAACGGTCTGTACGGCAACCTCGGCCTCGCCTCGGCCGCGCTGGTTGCCGGTGCCCTGACGGACGCCGCCGGCTGGCGCGTGGCGTTCTTCGTCCCGGGCCTGGCGGCGAT
>DAHVFK010000207.1 GCA_027317055.1 Betaproteobacteria bacterium
CGCCAAGCGGTAGCCACCCAATTCAACGATTGCGCCGCATATTTCCTTGAACAAGGTGGTTTGGTCGTCCGCGCGCAGCATCGCCTGATTGCACGCGGAGATGACCCGCAAGGCACGATTGACCCGCTGCAGCTCCGCATTGGCTTGCACGAGCTCGTCTGCGCTAAGTGACGGGTTTGGGGTCATGGCATCGGAAGAACTGCGGCGCGGCTCAACGGATGAACGTCCCGAAGTAATCCAGAATGGAGTCCGGTTCCGCCTTCGAGGCAACTGCTCGCGGCAGACAGGTCGTCTTGTCCTTTCACCCTTAGCTTCGGTAGATTCGCGAAGCCATCGTAGAGCGTAACGGAAATCGCGAGGCCACGCTGGCGGCAGTGAAGCTGCTCGCGGGTCTGAAGCGCTATCACTTGGGGCTCGCCAACCTACGCCCCGCAGGTTGTGGTTTTAGGTTCCCGCGATGCGCCGCACGACGTGCCAATCCGTGGGCGTAATTTCTGACAAGTAGCTGTCGTTTAAGCTTGGTGCCTCTAACGGCTGTTGAAAACGGATTTTCGATTTGAAACGCATGACCATGCCCTACTACCTAGCTGTGCAAAGCGCCGCTACGACCTACAGTTTGTGGCGCGACATCAGTCGCATCAGGTGTAGAAAGAGTTTTTCAACAGCCTGCTAACACCACTCTTGCTGGTACCCGAATCGAACTCCGCTCTCGCCGTTTCCCTCGTGATGATCGCAACCGATAATGAGACGTTACATGGAAAATCTCTGCTTGGCCTACTGCGAGCGCTGCATTGGCAGTACTTTGCGATCGCCGGGGGTATAACTACACTTGCGTTTACGTTCCTTCGGTCGCGGTTGTTGCGAAAGTTTGAAGATGAGCGAGGTGTCGTCGATGGTAATTGAATCCGGGTGAATTTTCGGACCACGACTGATTGCACGGCATGTGAACACGCCACGGCTCGTTGCCGACTCTACAGGTGCGACCGCATAGCGATGGGACAACCAGACGCCTTTCCGGGACACCGCGCCGAACGAAGATCCAGATAGGGAGCCTGTTGCCTTTAGCTTCCCGCTCAGGTTACTCGGGCAGGTCAGTCGCGCCCCAAACGTAGAGAAAACGTAGGGCGCTCGCGATCATTGGCGGACCTGAGC
The DNA here is from genome assembly GCA_027317055.1 of Betaproteobacteria bacterium. Lineage (GTDB taxonomy): Bacteria > Pseudomonadota > Gammaproteobacteria > Burkholderiales > SG8-39 > DAHVFK01. Next base: position 1,153 of record DAHVFK010000207.1, read on the forward strand.
GAGTGAGGGCGGGTCGGTTCATCAATGACTTAGCCGAAAGAGTTCCACTTTTTGATCCGTTGGTCGGCGGTTCGAATCCGCCACGGCCTGCCAAATCTTCAAGAGTTCGATGCGGGGCCGGAGAGCACACACGGTGCGCACCGCGGGACCGCCTGCCCGCGCCGAGCATGAGACAGGTTGATAGTTCGGCGCGCAGGAGTAATCTATCGCGCAGCGAGGCTCCAGCACCGACAAACCGGAAGGGGGATGCTCATGGCTACCAGAAAGAAGGCTAAGGCGAAGCGCAAGAGCAAGCCGGCAAAACGACCGCTCGCGCGCAAGAAGGTTCGGACGGTCAGGAAGACGGCGGCGAAGAAGAAGCCGGTCGTCCGCCGCGCGGTAAAGAAAAAGGCGAAAAAGCCGGCGCCGAAGCCGGTGCGCAGGCCTGCAAAGGCGGCCAAGCCGGTCAGGCCGGCCAAGCAGGCCAAGCAGGCCAAGCCGGCGAAGCAGGCGGCGCCGGTCGCCGCGCCCGCTCCCGCGCCGCTGGCCGGCGAGCAGCGCGTCGGCATCGTGACGCACTACTACGGTCATCTCTCGGTGGCGGCGGTGACGATCGACACGCTCCTCCTGCGCGTGGGCGACACGATCCACGTCGTCGGCCACACCAGCGACTTCCGCCAGCGCGTCGAATCGATGCAGATTGAGCATGATTCCGTCTCGGAAGCCTTGCCGGGCCAGGAGATCGGGCTCAAGGTGACCGAGCACGCGCGCGAGCGCGACGTCGTATACAAGGTTCCCGCTTAGAGGGAGGCGCAATGGGCAGATCGACAGCTCACAATCTTCGCAACCGCAGGCGCAAGCAGACGATCAAGGAAAAGCTGCGGGTGCAGAAGAAACAGCGCAAGAAACCGCCCCCGAAGTAGCGGCGCCGGCTTCAGCTCTTGCGCCGGCCGAACAGGCGCCGCGCGGGATAGATCAGCTGCTTGCCGCCGAGCGCCTCTTCGATTCTCAGGCCCTCGTTCCACTTCGCCATGCGCTCGGAGCGCGAGAAGCTGCCGACCTTGAGCTGCGGCACGCCCCAGCCCACCGCGAGGTGGACGATCGAGACGTCCTCGGTCTCGCCCGAGCGCGCGGAGACTATGGCGCGGTAGCCGAGTTCGCGCGAGGCGTTCCAGCAGGCCAGGGTCTCGCTCAGGGTGCCGACCTGGTTCGGCTTGAGCAGAACGGTGTTGCAGGCGCCGCCGGCGGCGCGCAGCTTCTGCTCGCTGGTGACGAAGTAGTCGTCGCCGACGATCTGCACTTTGTCGCCCGCGGCCTTGGTGAAGGCTTTCATCGCCGCAACGTCGTTCTCGGCAAACGGGTCCTCGATCGAGACGATCGGATAGGCCTCCAACCAGCGCAGCAGCATGGCCTGCATCTGCTCGGCGCTGAGCGAGCGGTTCTCGAGCGAGAGATGGTAGCGGCCGCCGCGCAGCAGCTGGGTCGCGGCGACGTCGAGCGCGATGGCGCAGTCGCGCCCGGGCTCGAAACCGGCGTCCGAGATCGCGCCGACTAGCTCGGCGAGGCCTTCCTCGTTCGACTTGAACGCCGGCCACCAGCCGCCCTCGTCGGCCACCCCGGCGAGCCGGTTGCGCTTGGCCAGGCGCGCGCCGGCGGCGCGGTAGACCTCAGCGGTCCACTCGAGCGCTTCGGAGAAGCTGCCCGCGCCGATGCACACTAGCATGTAGTCCTGCAGGTCGACGCTGCCGCGCGCGTGCGCGCCGCCGCCGTAGATCTGGATCTGCGGCACCGGCAGCGCGACCGGCTTGTTGCCCGCGAGGTAGCGCCAGAGCGGCTTCTTGGCCGCCGCGGCCGCAGCGTGGGCGCAGGCGAGCGACACGGCGACGATCGCGTTCGCGCCCAGGCGGGACTTGTCGCGGGTGCCGTCGAGCTCGATCAGCTTGCGGTCGATCGCGGCCTGGTCCTCGACCCGGGCGGTGAGCAGCGCCTTGCGCATGACGCCGTTGACGTGCTCCACGGCCTTGCGTACGTCGATGTTCTTCGCCTCGCCCGAGCCGGTCGAGGCGCCGGCAGGCGCGATCGCGCGGCCGCTCGCGAGCGGCGTCGCGCCGCGCCCGACTATCACCTCCGCCTCGACGGTGGCCCGGCCGCGCGAGTCCCACACGCGCCGGCCGCGTACGTTCAGGATCTTCGCCATGCGTTCCGCACTTGCGCCAGGCGCGTCGGCGGCGCTGCGATGAGCGCGCCTGCGACGCTTCGCACGCGGTCCTTCTGTGGCGTTTCGGTGATGTACTCGACCGGCGATTTGCCGTCGACGCGCGCCAGCAGCAGACCGGGGAGAAGGGAGGCTGCGCGTGCTTCGAGCCGGGAGGGATCTTCCCAGGAGATTCCTTCACAATAGGAAAGATACAGGGAATCGAAACACGCAAGAAAACCCTCGCTCGCAGCCGGCACCCACAGGCACTTGAGCAGCATGTGGTTGAGGCAGAACGCGAGATCGAACGCGGGGTCGCCGTACCAGGCGCACTCGGCGTCGAGCAGCACGGGGCCGGCAGGGCCGAGCAGGATGTTCTTCGGGCTGACGTCGCCGTGCACCAGCGCGAGGCGCGTGTTTGCGGTGCGCTCGGCGAGCGCCTCGAGCGGCGCGGCGAGCCCGGGATGCGCGCGCGCGGTCGCCACCAGGTACGGCTCGAGCCGGATGGCATGGAAGCTCGCGTCGGTGGCGAATTCGGCCGCGACGTCCGCGTCGCCCGCGGTCGCGGCGTGGATGCGCGCCAGGCGTTCGCCCACGGCGCGCGCGAAGCCGGCGTCGGCGCGCCCGGCGGCGAGCTCGACCTTCCACAGCGGCAGGCCGCCGAGGTATTCCATGGCGAAGCAGCCGGCGGCGTCGTCCGCGGCGAGCACGCGCGGCGCGACGCCGGCGACAATGCGGTTCGCGCGCTCGATCCAGCGCCGCTCGTAGCGATTGCGCTCGATCGGCGCTTCCCAGCGCTGCGCCGTGCGCAGGCGCGGCAGCGCGCGCTTGACGCACACGGTTTCGCGCGCGAGCTCGACGCGCCAGATGTCGGACGACACGCCGCCGGTCAACGCCTGCGCCGCCGGCGACTCGTCTTGCGCCGCGAGCCCGCTGCGCCGCAGGAAGGCGAGCACCGGATCAGGGAGCGAGGCGCTCGATGGTCCAGCCGCTGCCATGCGCGCGGTAGCGCAGCCGGTCGTGCAGCCGGTCGGGGCGCCCCTGCCAGAATTCGATCGCCGACGGGATCACGCGGTAGCCGCCCCAGCGCGGCGGGCGCGGCGGCTTGTCGCCGTGGCGCTGCTCGGCATCCGCGAGCGCGCGCTCGAGCGAGGCGCGGTCGGGCACCGGCGCGCTCTGCGCCGAGGCCCAGGCCGACAGGCGCGCGCCCAGGGGGCGGCTGTCGTAGTACGCGTCCGACTCCTGCGCCGGGACGCGCTCGACGCGGCCGTCGATGCGCACCTGGCGCTCGAGCTCCGACCAGAGAAACACGAGGCAGGCATCGGCGCGCGCGGCGAGCTCACGCCCCTTGCGGCTTTCATAGTTGGTGAAGAACACGAACGCGCCGTGCTCGAGGCCCTTGAGCAGCACGATGCGCGCCGAGGGCGCGCCGTCGGGCGTCACGGTCGCGAGCGTCATCGCGTTGGGCAGCGGCAGCTGCGCGTCCAGCGCCTCCTGGAACCAGCGCCGGAACTGCTGCAGCGGGTCTGCGTGCGCGTCGGCCTCCGACAGGCCGGCGTGCATGTATTCGTGCCTCAGGTGCGAGAACTTCATGGCGCGCCATTCTACAGTCCGAGACGGCGGTTGCGCCGCGCGCCACATGGTCGACCCGAACCGTCTCCTGGCGGCGACAGTTTCGGCTTGTCTTACCGGGAGTTGGACCCGCCGGCCCTGCAGCGCATGCGCGACCTGCGCAGCCTGGCAGGCGACTTGCACAGGCTGATCGAGGCACACGTCGCGCTCAATGTCGAGCTCAATGCGCAGGGACTCGAAGCTTGGCTCGATGCGTCGGCGTGCAACACTGCGCGATGAAAGTCAGCATTTCCCTCTGAAAAGCGTTGACATGCTCCTAGAGATTCGGCATCTTCTCGTCACCTGCTGCGAGACAGCGGGAGGCAGTTCCGATCGAACAAGACTTCAGATTCGCTCAGAGGAGAGATAACGATGGCAAAGAAGAAGGCCGCGAAGAAACCAGCAAAGAAGAAATCCACAGCGAAGCGCAAACCGAATGCGGCGTTCATGAAGCCGATGAACCCGAGCGCGTCGCTCTCGGCGGTAATCGGCGGCAACGCGATGCCGCGTACCGAGGTGACCAAGAAGATCTGGGCCTATATCAAGCGTAACAACCTGCAGGACAAGAAGAACCGCCGCATGATCAACGCCGACGACAAGCTCAAGCCCGTGTTCGGCGGCAAGTCGCAGGTCTCGATGTTCGAGATGACCAAGCTGGTCAACAAGCACCTCAAATAACTCCACCGGTTATGGTTGCTGCCGGAGGCGAGGCCTCCGGTAGCCGCCGCCGCGGCCCCCGCGCCGCACGACAGCGGGTCTCAGTCCCCACCCCCCTTTTTCGATCGCGGCCTCAGCGCAGGCGCGCGCGCCAGCCGGCGCCGAGCATGCCCGCCGCCATCGCCAGGAATACCGGCGCCATGCCGAGCACCGCGCCGAGCGCGCCGAACACCAGCGGCAGCAGGGTGCTGCTCGTGCTGAGCATCATGGTGCGCACGCCGACCACTTCGCCCTGGCGCCCGGGCGGCGAGGCCGCGTAGAGCAGCGCCATGATCATCGGCTGCGCGCAGCCCAGGCGGATCCCGAGCAGGAACGAGAGCGACATCAGCGTCGGCAGGCTGCGCCCGAGCGGAAACAGCAGGAACGAGACGCCGGCGATCAGCAGCGCCGCCCTGATCACGCTCCATTCCTTCACCCGGCGCGCGAACGCCGGCATCGCCAGCCGTACCGCGAAGGTCGCGCCGGCGAACGCGGCCATCACCACCCCGATCGTCGTCGGCGAAAGGCCGATGCGCGTGCCGTAGATCGGCATCGCGAAGCTGAACAGGTCCCAGCCCATCGCCAGCAGTCCGCTCACCAGGAACATGGCGCGCAGTCGCGGCTCGCGCAGCAACTCGCGCAACCCGCCGGGCGACACCATGCCGAGGCCGCGGTGGCCCTGCGGCAGGGCGTGGCGCCGCATGACGAACGGCACCAGTGCGATCGCGGGAAACGCCGCGAGCACGACCAGCGCGGCGCGGTAGCCGACCGAGTCGATCGAGAAGCCGGCCAGCAGCGGGCCGCAGAAGCCGCCGGTG
>DAHVFK010000208.1 GCA_027317055.1 Betaproteobacteria bacterium
GCGCAGGTAGCGGTCGAAGGCCATCGCCACCACCCGCACCAGCAGCCGCCCCCGGGGCGTGACCGTGATCCAGTCCGGCTGCAGCTCGACCAGGCCCTCGTCGGCCAGCTTCGCGAGCTCGGCCAGCTCCGCCGCGAAGTAGCTGCGGAAGTCGATCAGGTACGAGAGCTCGATCGATTCGATCGAGAGCCGGAAGTGGCAGGTCAGCGCCTGGATCACCGCGCGCCGCACCAGGTCGTCCTGGGTCAGCTCCAGGCCGCGCCACGCCGGCAGGCGGCCCTCGTCGATCGCGCCGTAGTATTCGTCCAGGCTCTTCAGGTTCTGGTAGTAGGTCGGCCCGACGCGCCCGATCGAGGACACACCCAGGCCCAGCATGTCGCTGTCGGGCTGGGTCGAGTAGCCCTGGAAATTGCGGTGCAGCCGCCCCTGGCGCTGCGCCACCGCGAGCTCGTCGTTCGGTTTGGCGAAGTGGTCCATGCCGATGTAGAGGTAGCCGGCGCGCGTCAAGCGCCCGATCGCGAGCGTCATGATCTGCAGCTTGGTCTCGCCCGGGGGCAGCTCGGGCGCGTTGATGCGGCGCTGGGTCTTGAAGATCTGCGGCAGGTGGGCGTAGTTGTACAGCGCGATGCGGTCCGGGTCGAGCGCGATGATCTTGTCGAGCGTGGTGTTGAAGCTGTCCAGGGTCTGCTTGGGCAGGCCGTAGATCAGGTCCAGGTTCACCGAGCGGAAGCCGCTGGCGCGCGCTTCCTCGATCGCGCGCCGCGTCTCGGCCTCGCTCTGGATGCGGTGCACCGCCTGCTGCACCGCCGGGTCGAAGTCCTGCACCCCGATCGAGATGCGGTTGAAGCCGAGCTCGCCCAGGAAGGCGACGCGCCCCGGCTCGATGCGCCGCGGGTCGACCTCGATCGAGCACTCGCAGTCCGGCTCGCGCACGAAGCGGGCGTCGAGCTTCGCCACCAGGTCGCGCGTCTCGTCGCGGGTGAGGAAGGTCGGCGTGCCGCCGCCCCAGTGCATCTGGCTGATGCGCCTGTCCTCGCCCAGCGGCGCGGCGAGCAGCGCCAGTTCCCGGCCGAGGGTGTTGATATACTTCGCCGACTTGCTATGGTCGCCGGTCACGACCTTGTTGCACGCGCAGTAGTAGCAGGCCGTGTCGCAGAACGGCAGGTGCACGTACACCGACAGCGGCTGGCCGATGCCCCCGATGTTGCGCTTCTCCAGCCAGCGGCGAAACTCGGCCTCGCCGAAGGCCTCGACGAACCGGTCCGCGGTCGGGTACGACGTGTAGCGCGGGCCGCTGACGTCGTACTTGCGGATCAGGACCGGGTCGATGACGAGTTCGGAAGAAGGGTAAGACATGATTCCTCGGACTATGCCCGCGCCGCCAGGGGGCGCCTTGACCTTGATCAAATGGCCCTGAGGCTTCCGCCCGCGCCATGAGCGAAATGCTGATCGCGAGCTTTGCCGTGGCGGCCGCCCTGGCGCTGGTGGGCGTGGTCGTGTTCGTCTCGGCGCGGCGCCTGCGGCGCGCCGACGCGCGCGCCGCGCTGGCGCTGCACGAGAGCGAGGCCCAGCTCGCGGCCGTCGTCGAATCGGCCATGGACGCGATCATCACGGTCGACAGCGAGCACAGGATCGTGCTGTTCAACCGCGCCGCCGAGCAGGTCTTTCGTTGCCGGCGCGAAGAGGCGCTCGGGGGCTCGCTCGAGCGCTTCCTGCCGGTGCGTTTTCGCGCCGCCCACCGCGGCTACATCGAGCGCTTCGGCCACACCGGGGTCACCAGCCGGCGCATGGGCGACACCACCACCCTGGCGGCGATCCGCGCCGACGGCAGCGAGGAGTTCCCGATCGAGGCCTCGATCTCGCAGACCGAGGTCGACGCCAAGCGCTACTACACGGTGATCCTGCGCGACATCACCGCGCGCAAGCAGGCGGAGGATCTGCTGCGGCGCCAGCAACACGAGCTGCGCGAGCTCTCGGCCCAGGTGCTCGAGGCGCGCGAGGAGGAGAAAACGCTCATCGCGCGCGAGCTGCACGACGAGCTCGGCCAGCTGCTGACCGCGATGAAGATGGACCTGTCGTGGCTGCGCGAGCGCCTGCCGGGGCTCGACCCGGCGCTCGAGGCCAAGGCGCGCCAGATGAACCAGGTGCTCGACCAGACCGTGGGCTCGGTGCGGCGCATCGCCGCCGACCTGCGCCCGCTGATGCTCGACGACCTGGGCCTGGCCGACGCCGCGGGCTGGCTGGTGGAGGACTTCGCGCGCCGCTCGGGCATCGAGTGCCGCATCGACCTGCCGCCGGCGGAACGCATCGACGCGCTCGAACGCGACCGCGCGATCGCCGTTTACCGCGTGCTGCAGGAGGCGCTCACCAACATCGCGCGCCACTCGGGGGCGAAGCGCGCCTGGGCGGTGCTCGAGGCGGGCGACGAGGCGCTGGTGCTGGAAGTGGAGGACGACGGACGCGGCATATCGGCCGAAGACATCGCGAAATCGCGCTCGCTCGGCATCAAGGGCATGCGCGAGCGCATGCTCTACCTCGGCGGCGAGCTCGAGGTGATGCGCGCCCCGCGCGGCGGCACCCGGGTGCGCGCGCGCGTGCCGCTTGTGAGCACGCAGGCCGCGAACGGACGGCGCGCATGATCCGCCTGCTGCTCGCGGACGACCACCAGCTGGTGCGCGAGGGACTGAAGCAGCTCCTCGGCGCGGCCGCCGACGTGCAGGTCGCGGGCGAGGCGGCGAGCGGCGACGAAGCGCTCGCGCTGGTAAAGGCGAACGACTACGACCTCGCGCTGCTCGACATGTCGATGCCCGGCCTGGCCGGCATCGACCTGATCAAGCGCCTGAAGCTCGAGAAGCCGGCGCTGCGCCTGCTGGTGCTGTCGATGCACGGCGAGCAGCAGTACGCGGCGCGCGCGCTCAAGGCCGGCGCCTCGGGCTACCTGACCAAGGACAGCGCCGCCGAACTGCTGCTGCACGCGATCCGCAAGGTCGCCGCCGGCGGCGTGCACATCAGCGAGGCGGCCGCGGCGAGCCTGGTCGAGGGCGGCGGCGCGCACGCGGCGCTGTCGAACCGCGAGTTCGAGGTGCTGCGCATGCTCGCCGGCGGGCACGGCCCGACCGAGATCGCCGACCTGCTGAACATTTCGGTCAAGACCGTCAGCACCCACAAGGCGCGCGTGCTCGAGAAGCTGGGCCTGGGCAGCACCGCCGAGCTGGTGCGCTACGCGATCGAGAACGGCCTGCTCGAAGGCTGATTCCGGCGCCGGGTAGGAATCCTCCTACACGCGATTCAGCCGCCGCCGATATCCGGCGGCGCCACGCGCGGGCACACTGCCCGGCATGCAAGCCCTAGCCGATACCGCCGCCGTTCGCGTCTACCTGGTCGAGGACTCGCCCGCGATCCTGGAGCGCCTGGAAGCGCTGCTCGCGACGGTCGAGGGCACCCGCACCGTCGGGCGCGCGAGCCGCGCGTCCGAAGCGATCGAAGGCATCCTCGCCGAGCATCCCGACATGGTGGTGCTCGACCTCAAGCTGGCCGAAGGCAGCGGCTTCGACGTGCTGCGCGCGGTGCACGGCGCCGCGCCCGGGATCGACGTCTACATGCTCACCAATTTCGCCTCCGAGCCCTACCGCCGCCTGGCCGAGCGGCTCGGGGCGCGCGACCTGTTCGACAAGACCACCGAATTCGAGCGCGTGCGCGAGGCGATCCTCGACCGCACCGCCCGGGCGCACTGAGAGAACCGCGGGAGAAATCATGAACTTCGCCATCGACCGGACGAACACCGCGCAAGCGGTCCCGCTGCACCTCGAGCCTTCGCTCGCGCCGCGCAAGTTCGAGACCACCTGCTCGAACTGCAACCTGCGCGAGCTGTGCCTGCCGCAGGGCCTGTGCGACGAGGACCTGCAGCGCGTCGAGCAGATCGTCTACGCGCGCCGGCGCATGAAGCGCGGCGAGGCGCTGTTCAACGCCGGCGACGACTTCAACGCGATCTACGCGGTGCGCAGCGGCTTCTTCAAGACCAGCGTGATCGACAACGAGGGCCGCGAGCAGGTCACCGGATTCTCGATGGGCGGCGAGCTGCTCGGCATGGACGGCATCGGCTCGGGGCGCTACAACGGCACCACCAGCGCGCTCGAGGACAGCGAGGTCTGCGTGATGCCGTTCTCGCTCATCGAGGACATGTCGCGCGAGGTGTCTGCACTGCAGCGCAATCTGCACGCGGTGCTGTCGCGCGAAGTGGTGCGCGACCACGGCGTCATGATGCTGCTCGGCTCGATGCGCGCCGAGGAGCGCCTGGCCGCGTTCCTGCTCAACCTGTCCAAGCGCTTCATCCGGCGCGGCTACTCGCGCACCGACTTCCACCTGCGCATGACGCGCGAGGAGATCGGCAGCTACCTCGGCCTCAAGCTCGAGACCGTGAGCCGGCTGTTCTCGAAGTTCCAGGAAGACGGCCTGATCGAGGTGCAGCAGAAGCACGTGCGCATCCTCGACTCCGAAGCCCTCGAGCGGCTGCTCGGGCCGAAGAGCTAGCCGTCGCGGGCGTCTTTCGGCGCCCGGTTGACCTCCCTCGCCCCGCGCTGCAGGAAGCAGGTGAAGGCGCTCGAGGCTGCGGCGAGGATCCAGAACAAGAGAAACCCGACCGAGTACACGTCGAGCCGGTTCAAGCTCGCGCCTCTCCACGGTATGGGAAGCTCCATCGGGTCGAAGACGGTGAAGAACAGCGCCTCGGCCACGCCCGCGACGACGAACGACGGCCACAGGATCCAGATCAGGCTCTTGGCGTCCATGTCCCCTCCTCCCGTTAGCGTCGCTGGTGTTCCGGGTCGAGCGTGAACGGCGCATCGCTCCCGCTCCACACCCCCGCCACGCGCCATTCGCGCCGCGGGTCCTCGATCGACACGTGCCAGTGCCCCGCCGGCAGCCCCGGCGGCAGCGCCGCGCGGTAGCTGCCGTCCGCGCCGCGCGCCAGGCGCAGCGTGACGTCGAAGCCGGCGCGCGTGGCGTGCGCCAAGTGCACGAACAGCGCCGGCGGCGCGGCGCGCCCGGCGAGGCGCACGGTAAGCGCGCCGCGCGCGGGCTCGAGCGTGGCGATGAGCCCCAGGCGCTCGGCCGCGTCCTCGCGCGCGAACACCCGGTTCACCGCCAGGCCTTCCTTGTAGTAGTCCTCGGCCACCAAGCCGTCGGAGGTCGAGATCGCGAGCCACAGGGTGACGAACCCCGCCACCACCACCAGCGCGGGGCCGGACATCAGGATCCAGGGCCAGGGCTCGCGGTACCAGGGACGGGCGACGGTTTCGGGCAGGCTTGCCATGGATGCTCCTAGCGGACGATGAACACGGATTTCTCTTCGACCTTGACGCTCTCGTCGCCCAGGGCGCGCACCTTGAACTCGATCCGGTGCGTGCCCGGCGCGAGATGCTCGCGCTCGGCGTGCACGCGCACCCTGAACGGCAGCTCGCGGCTGGAGGCGGGGCCGACCTCGACCTCGCTCGGGCCGGCGACGTGGATGTCCTCGAGTCCCTCGACGCTGATTGCGTAGCGCTGCGGGCGCTCGGTGGTATTGATGATCTGCAGCCGGTACACGTTCTCGATCTCGCCGTCGCCGACCTCGCGCGCGATCGCGGCGCGGTCGCGGATCACGTCCACCTTGAGCGGCACGCGCAGGTAAAGGCTCACCCCGGCGGCGATCACGATGCCGGCCAGGATCGCGAGATAGATCAGCGAGCGCAAACGGAACACGCGGCGGAACATCTGCGCCCGGCCGAGCTTGTTGTCCAAGGCATACTCGGTCGAATAGCGGATCAGGCCGCGCGGGCTGCCCATCTTGTCCATCACCTGGTCGCAGCCGTCGATGCACGCGGCGCAGCCGATGCATTCGTATTGCAGCCCGTTGCGGATGTCGATCCCGGTCGGGCAGACCTGCACGCACACGCCGCAGTCGACGCAGTCGCCCATGCCGCGCGCCTTGTAGTCGATGTTGCGCGCGTGCGGCCCGCGCGGCTCGCCGCGGGCCGGATCGTAGGTGATGATCAGCGTGTCGCGGTCGAACATCGCGCTCTGGAAGCGCGCGTAGGGACACATGTACTTGCACACTTGCTCGCGCATCCAGCCGGCGTTGCCGTAGGTGGCGAAGCCGTAGAACAGGATCCAGAACGTCGCCCACGGTCCGGTCGAGCCGCCCCAGACCTCGTGCCACAGGCCGCGGATGGGCGTGAAGTAGCCGACGAAGGTGAACCCGGTCCAGAGCGCGAGCGCGATCCAGGCGGCGTGCTTGGCGCCCTTGCGCAGAACTTTCTGCACGCTCAGCCCGCTGCGATCCAGGCGGATGCGCTTGGCGCGGTCGCCCTCGATCAGCTTCTCGAGCCACATGAAGATCTCGGTGTAGACCGTCTGCGGGCAGGCGTAGCCGCACCACAGGCGCCCGGCGATCGCGGTGAACAGAAACAGGC
>DAHVFK010000209.1 GCA_027317055.1 Betaproteobacteria bacterium
GCTGTAGCGTAGCAGCTGATCGTCGTCCAACGTACCGCTATTTGCCAGGCTGGCCCTGGGCGACGGTCTTGCTCGGCTCGCCCTTGATCGGCTCGCCCTTGAGGAACGCGAGCGCCTGCTCGAGCTGGAAGTCGTCCTTCGAGCCGAACTCGACCGGCTTGGTGAGGCCGGGCTTGGCGATCACGGCCGACTGCGCGGCATCCGGCACGGACTTGGTCTGCAGGCTCGCGTCCTGCGGGTTGTCCAGGTGGTGCTGCAGGTCGGCCTCGCGCAGGCGCGCCGCCCTGTCGCCGGGCTCCTCGACCATGACGTCGGGCGTGATGCCCTTCAACTGGATCGAGCGGCCGCTCGGCGTGTAGTAGCGCGCGGTCGTGAGCTTGATCGCGGTGTCGTTGTTGAGCGGCATGATCGTCTGCACGGAGCCCTTGCCGAAGGTTTGCGTGCCGATGATCGTGGCGCGCTTGTGGTCCTGCAGCGCGCCGGCGACGATCTCCGATGCGGACGCCGAGCCGCCGTTCACCAGCACCACCATCGGCACGGTCTTGACCGCCGCCGGCAGGGTCTTGAGGAAATCGTCGTTCTCGCCGCGCAGGTCGTCTGGGGTGGCGTGAAACTGCTTCTTCGCGTCCTCGGTGCGGCCGTCGGTCGACACGACCAGGGCATCGACCGGCAGGAAGGCCGAGGACACCGCTACTGCGCCGTAGAGCAGTCCGCCGGGGTCGTTGCGCAGGTCGAGCACTAGGCCTTTGAGCGCGCCCTGGCGGTACATCTTCTGCAGCGCCTTGGCGAGATTTTCCGCGGTGGCTTCCTGGAACTGCGAAACGCGGATCCAGCCGTAGCCGGGCTCGATCATCTTCGACTTCACGCTCCGCACGTGGATGATCGCGCGCGTGAGCGTGACCACGATCGGCTGCGTCTCGCCCTTGCGCGAGATCGTCAGCGTGATCTTGGTGTTCGGCTTGCCGCGCATGCGCTTGACGGCCTCGTTCAGCGTCATTCCCTTGACCAGGGCCTGGTCGATCTTGACGATCAGGTCGCCCGGCTTGATGCCGGCGTGGAACGCCGGCGTGTCCTCGATCGGCGACACCACCTTGACGAAGCCGTCCTCCATGCCGACTTCGATGCCGAGCCCGCCGAACTGCCCCTGCGTACTCACCTGCAGCTCGCGATAGGCGTCCTTGTCGAGGTAGGCCGAATGCGGGTCGAGGTCCGACACCATGCCGTTGATCGCCCCTGCGATCAGCTTTTTGTCGTCGACCGGCTCGACGTAGTTCTGCTTGATCGCGCCGAACACGTCGGTGAACGCGCGCAGCTCCTCAACCGGGAGCGGCTGCGGCGCGTCACGGTCGGCGATCGCCTGCAGGTTGAGGCTGATCAGGATCCCGGCGACGACGCCGACCAGGACCAGGCCGATGTTGCGAAATCTGCTGCGCATAGTGTTCGCTTTTCCCCGCGCGGCTCGCCGCCGCTAAGGACTCATTTGCGGTCAACCCATGTCAGCGGGTCGACTGGTTTGCCGAGATGGCGTAGCTCAAAGTATAAACCTGATTCCTGGTTGCCACCGGTCGCGCCGACGGTCGCGACCGGCTCGCCGGGCGCCACCACGTCGCCGACCTGCCTGAGCAGAGTTTCGTTGTTTGCATAAACCGACAGGTAGCCGTCGCCATGGTCGATGATGAGCAGGTTGCCGAAGCCTCGCATCCAGTCCGCGAAAACCACCTGCCCCGCGGCGATGGCGCGCACCGGCTGCCCTTCGGCGGCGCGGATGAACAGTCCCTTCAGGTTGGTTCCACCCGTTCCCCTTGGAGCGCCGAAGCGCCCGATCAGTTCCCCGCGCACCGGCAGGCGCAGCTTGCCGCGCAAATCGGCGAACGCGCCGCTGGCCGAGCCGAGCTCCGGAACCCGCTCGATCCGCGCGTAGCCCCGGGGGGGGCGCGCCGCCAGAACCCGGCCGATCTCCTCGACCAGGCGCGACAGACGCGCTTCGTCGGCGCGCAGGACTCCGATCTCCTTTTTGTCGTGTCGGATTTCACTCGCAATTCGCGCCAGAACCCGGCGCCGCTCGGCGCGCTCGGCGATGATTCGCCTGCGGTCGGCGCGCTGCGCCTGCTCGACCTCGGCCAGCCGCGCCGCCTTCTGGCGCGTGTCGGCACGCACCTGCGCCAGATCGGCCAGCCCGGCGCGGAAGGATTCCACCATCGCCGCCACTGCGCGCGAGACGTGCCCAAGGTAATACAGCTTGCGCGCCACCTCGGCCGGGTCTTCGCCGGACAGGGCCAGGCGCAGGGCGTCGGGTGCGCCGGCTTCGTGCCGCGCTTCGAGCACGCGCCCGAGGGCATCCTGCTGCGCGGACAGATCCTCCTTTAGCGCGCGCTCGCGCGCCTCGAGCGCCTTCGAGTCGTGCTCGAGCGTTTTGCGCTCGCTCTCGAGCGTAGCCAGCGCCCGGTTGGCATCCGAGATGGCACGCTCGGAGTCGCGCAGCGCGTCGCGCGCCTCGCGCCGCGACGCCATCTTGCGGTCCAATTCGGTGGTAAGCCGCTTGATGCGCGCGCGCAGGTCCGCGAGGTCGCGCTGCTTGGCGGCCCGCTCTGCGGCGCTCGCGGCGGGCGGCGGCGCGGCGTGCGCCGCTGCGGCCGACAGCGTCGCGGCCACGAGGCAGGCGGTCAGCGCGGTCTTGAGCGAGGACTTCAGGCCTTCGCCTTGCCCTGGGCCGAGACCGCGGAGATGCGGCGCGCGACCTCGTCCTGGTCTCCGAGATAGTAGTGCCTGAGCGGTCGCAGCGCGGAGTCGAGCTCGTAGACAAGCGGAATACCGGTCGGGATATTGAGGCCCACGATATCGGCCTCGGACACCTGGTCGAGGTACTTGACCAGCGCGCGCAGGGAATTGCCGTGCGCGGCCACAAGCACCCGCTCGCCCGAGAGGATCGCGGGGGCGATCGCGCTGTTCCAGTACGGCAGCACGCGCGCGACTGTGTCCTTGAGGCACTCGGTCAGCGGCAGGCCGCCGGCGGCAAGCTGCGCGTAGCGCGGGTCGCCGGCGGGGCTGCGCGGGTCGCCCGGCTCGAGCGCCGGCGGCGGCGTGTCGTAGCTGCGGCGCCAGACGAGGACCTGTTGGTCGCCGAATTTCCTCGCGGTCTCGGCCTTGTTCAGTCCCTGCAGCGCGCCGTAGTGGCGCTCGTTGAGGCGCCAGCTCTTGTCCACCGGCAGCCACATCAGGTCCATTTCGTCCAGCGCCAGCCAAAGCGTGCGGATGGCGCGCCTGAGAACCGAGGTGAAGCAGCGGTCGAAGCCGTATCGCTCCTCGCGCAGCAGCCGGCCTGCGGCGCGCGCCTCATCGATACCCTTGGTCGAAAGCTCGACGTCGGTCCAGCCGGTGAAGCGGTTTTCGCGGTTCCAGTCGGACTCGCCGTGGCGCAGGAGAACCAGCTTGTGGGCGGCAGCTTGCATGGCGTAAGGGAAAGGGCTCGAAATCCGCAGGTATTCTATAATATGCGCTCTTACCGACTAAGCGGCTCCGCGCCGCGCCACCGAACGACATGAAGCGCGACATATTCGACCTGATCGAGAAGCAGGAGCACATCGAACAGGCGGCGCGCGCATTGAAAGCCATTGCGCATCCGTTGCGGCTCAAGATCCTGTGCGTGCTGGGACCGAACGAGGTGGGCGTGCAGGAGATCGTGGAGGCGGTCGGAACCTCGCAGTCGAACATCTCGCAGCACCTCGCGATCCTGCGCGACAAGGGCGTCCTGTGCTCGCGCAAGGAAGCGAACCGGGTGTTCTACCGCGTGAGCGACGAGCGCACGCTGCAGCTGATCGGCATGATGCGCGAGGTATTCTGCGGCGTCGCGCAGGACTGAGCGCGCGACATGACAATCCAGTTCGTCAAGGACAACCTGCTGCTTTTCGCGATCGCGTTCATATCGGGCGCGATGCTGCTGTGGCCGCTGATCCGGCGCGGCACGGGGGGTCCGTGGGCTACCACGCTGGAGGCGACGCAGATGATCAATCGCCAGGATGCCCTGGTGATCGACGTGCGCGAAGACGGCGAATATGCCAAGGGCCACATCGTAGGGGCGCGCCACATCCCGCTCGCGCAGCTCGAGACGCGCGCGAAGGAGCTGCAGAAATACAAGTCCAAGCCCGTGATCACGTGTTGCGAGACCGGCAACCGGTCCTCGGCGGCGATTGCGACGCTCAGGAAGCTCGGGTTTGAGAACGTCTACAACCTTGCGGGCGGCTACGCGGGCTGGCAGCAGGCCGGTCTGCCGGTGGAGAAGTGACTTGGCAGCGGTCGTGATGTACTGCACCGCCGCCTGCCCCTACTGCCAGTCGGCCGAGCGGCTGCTGGCGCAAAAGGGCGTGCGCGAGCTGAAAAGGATCCGCGTCGACCTCGAGCCGGCGCGGCGCGCCGAAATGATGCGAAGAAGCGGCCGGCGAACCGTGCCGCAGATATGGGTCGGCGAGCGCCACATCGGCGGCTGCGACGACCTGCATGCCCTGGAGCGCGCGGGAGAACTCGACCAACTGCTGTACGCGGCGCAGGCCTGACGCCGCCGCCAACGCCGGAGAGCGCATGAGCGAAGACCAGCCGACTTTCCAGATCGAGAAGATCTACGTCAAGGATCTGTCCCTCGAGATTCCGAACGCGCCGCAGGTCTTCTTGCAGGCCGAGCAGCCGCAGCTCGAGGTGCAGATCAACACCGAGGCGGCGCAATTCGCCGAGGGCATGTTCGAGGTCGCGGTCTCGGTGACCGTGACCGCGCGCGCGGGCGAGCGCACGATCTTCCTCGCCGAGGCGGTGCAGGCCGGCATTTTCGCGGCGCGCAAGGTGCCCCAGTCCGACCTCGACCAGCTGCTCGCGATCGGCTGCCCGACGATCCTCTATCCCTACCTGCGCGAGACCGTGTCCGACCTGGTCACGCGCGGCGGCTTTCCGCCCGTGCTGCTGGCGCCGGTGTCGTTCGAAGCGCTGTACGCGCAGCGCGCGCAGCAGCAGCAGTCCGGCGGCGGCCCGGACCCGCGGATCGAGATCTCTTCCTAGTATGCGGCTCCCGGCCCTCATCGCCGCACTTCTTTTCGCGGCCTGCGCCCATGCCGCCCAGTTTCGCAGCGTGGGTCAGGACGCGGCGGTGCTGTACGACGCGCCATCCAAGGCGGCGACCCCGCTGTATATCGTCTCGCGCGACTACCCGCTCGAGGTGATCGTCAAGCTCGAGGCCTGGGTCAAAGTGCGCGACCAGACAGGGGCGCTGTCCTGGATCGAGACGAGCGCCCTGTCCGACAGGCACATGGTGGTGGTGACGACGCCCGCGGCGCAGGTGCACGTGCGCCCGGACGACGCCTCGCCGATCGCGTTCGTGGCGGCGCAGAACGTCGCGCTCGAGCTGCTCGAGGCGGTGCCCGGGGGCTGGCTGCACGTGCGGCACGACGACGGCGCCAACGGCTACCTGCGCGCGAGCCTGGTTTGGGGTGGCTGAGCCCGCGCTGCCGATGAGCGGCATCGCGGTGCTGGGCGCGGGCGCCTGGGGCACGGCGCTCGCCGCGGCGCTCGCGCGCGCCGGGCGGCGGGTGCATCTCTGGGCGCGCGACCCGGCCCAGGCCGAGGCGATCGGACGCTTGCGGCGCAACGAGCGCTATCTGCCCGAAATCGAGCTGCCCGCGCGCCTCGCTGTCAGCGCGGCGCTGCCGAGCGCACTCGAGGGCGCGGGCCTGCTGCTCGCGGCCACGCCGGTGGCGGGGTTGCGCGAGCTGCTCGGCCAGCTGCGCGCCGAAAGGGCCTCGGCGCCGCTGGTCTGGCTGTGCAAGGGCTTCGAGCAGGGCACGGGCCGGCTGCCGCACCAGATCGTGTCCGAAGTGCTGGACGGGGCGGTCCCGAGCGGCGCATTGTCGGGCCCGTCGTTCGCGCTCGAGGTCGCGCGCGGCTTGCCGTGCGCGCTCACGCTCGCCTCGGGCGACGCCGCCTTCGCGCGCGACGCTGCCGCGGCGCTGCATGGCGGCAGGCTGCGCGTGTATCACAGCAGCGACCTGGTCGGCGTGGAAATCGGCGGCGCGGTGAAGAACGTAATGGCGATCGCGGTGGGCATCTGCGACGGCCTCGGCCTGGGCCAGAACGCGCGCGCTGCGCTGATTACGCGCGGGCTGGCCGAGCTCTCGCGCCTCGGGGTGGCGCTTGGCGGCGCGGCGGAAACCTTCATGGGCCTGGCCGGCGCCGGCGACCTGATCCTCACCGCCACCGGCGACCTGTCGCGCAATCGCCGCGTCGGGCTCGAACTGGCGCGCGGACGCTCGCTGGACGAGATACTCGGCGCGCTCGGCCACGTTGCCGAGGGTGTGCGCTCGGCGCAGGAAGTGGCGCGGCTCGCCGCCGACAACAGGCTCGAAATGCCGATCAGCGACGCGGTAAACGCGGT
>DAHVFK010000020.1 GCA_027317055.1 Betaproteobacteria bacterium
CTCGAGCAGGTCGCGGGGCGCGCCGGGCGGCGCGAACGCCCGGGCGAGGTATTGATCCAGACCCGCTACCCGGCGCATCCGCTTTTCGCCGCGCTCGTGCGCCACGACTACGCGGGCTTCGCCGCCTCCCAGCTCGCCGAGCGCGAGGCGGCGGGCTTTCCGCCGTTCGTGGCCGAGGCCGTGCTGCGCGCCGAAGCCAAGACCCTCGCCGCTGCGCTCGCGTTCCTGCGCGAAGCAGCGCAGCTGGTGCCCGTGCCGCAGGAAGTGCATATCTACGATCCGGTGCCGAACGTGATCACGCGCCGCGCCGACCTCGAGCGGGCGCAACTGCTGCTGCAGTCGCGCTCGCGCCCGGTGTTGCAGGAGTTCCTGCGGCGCTGGTCGGAAAAGCTGTTTCAGCAGGCACCGCGCGACCTACGCTGGCATCTGGACGTCGATCCCATCGAGTTCGACTAGCGAACGGTATAATTCGCGCCTTTTCCCATGGACGACCCCAAGGACATTCTCAGGCGCATCCTCGAGCACGGCGTGCGCGCCGTTGCGCCCGAGGCGCAAGGGGTCGAAATCCATCTCGAGCGGCCGAAGAACCCCGAGCACGGCGACTATGCGAGCAATGTCGCGCTGCAGCTCTCGAAGCAGCTCAAGCGCAAGCCGCGCGAAATCGCGCAGCTGATCATCGCCGCCACCAGGAGCTCGTTCGAGGACGGGACCCTCTTCCCGCCCGAGATTGCCGGCGCCGGCTTCCTGAACTTCCGCCTCAAGCCGGCCGCCAAGCTGCAGGTGGTGCATCAAGTGCTGGCCGAGGGCCAGGACTACGGCCGCGGCCGGCCGGCGCGGCCCGAGTCGCTGCAGGTCGAGTTCGTCTCGGCCAACCCGACCGGGCCGCTGCACGTCGGTCACGGGCGCGGCGCGGCCTACGGCGCGAGCCTCGCCAGCCTGCTCGAGTTCGCCGGCCATCGTGTCGCGCGCGAGTTCTACGTCAACGACGCCGGTCGGCAAATGGACATCCTCGCGCTGTCGGTCTGGCTGCGCTACCTGCAGGCGCGCGGCAGCGCGGTGCCCTTTCCCGACGACGGCTACCGCGGCGACTACGTGCTCGGCATTGCCGCGCGGCTTGCCGACGCGCACGTCGCGCGCTTCGTGCGCGACGCCGAGGCGCTGCCGCAGCCCGCGCCCGACGCGGACCCCGACGCGGCGCTCGACGCGTTGATCGCCGCCGCCAAGTCGCTGCTGGGCGAGGACTGGCGCGGCCTGCACCGCTTCGCGCTGGAGGAGATGCTCGCCGACCAGCGCGACGACCTGGCCCGGTTCCGGATCGAGTTCGACCGCTGGTTCTCGGAGCAGTCGCTGTACGACTCGGGCGCGGTGGCGCGTACCGTCGAGCGGCTCGAGGCGGGCGGGCACCTCTACCGCAAGGACGGCGCGCTGTGGTTTCGCTCGAGCGCCTTCGGCGACGAGAAGGACCGCGTGGTTCAGCGCGAGAACGGGCAACACACCTACTTCGCCTCCGACATCGCTTACCACGCCGACAAGTTCGAGCGCGGCTTCGGGCGCGTGATCGACGTCTGGGGCGCCGACCATCACGGCTACATCCCTCGCGTGCGCGGCGCGCTCGCGGCGCTCGGCTTGCCTGCGGAGCGGTTGACGGTCGCGCTGGTGCAGTTCGCGGTGCTCTACCGCGGCGGCGAGAAGGTGGCGATGGGCAAGCGCTCGGGCGACTTCGTCACCCTGCGCGAGCTGCGCGAAGAGGTGGGCAACGACGCGGCGCGCTTCTTCTACGTCATGCGCAAGTCCGACCAGCACCTCGACTTCGACCTCGACCTGGCCAAGAGCGAGTCGCAGGACAACCCGGTGTACTACGTTCAGTACGCGCACGCCAGGGTATGCAGGGTGTTCGCGCAATGGGGCGGCGACCCGGAGCCGCTCGCGCGCGCAGCGCTCGCGTCGCTCGTGCACCCGCGAGAACTGTCTTTGATGCAGCGCCTGGGGGCGTTTGCGGAGACGATCGAGTCCGCCGCGCACGAGCTCGCGCCGCACTCGCTCGCGTTCTACCTGCGCGAACTCGCGGGCGAGTTCCACAGCTACTATAATGCGGAGCGCATTCTGCTCGACGACGAGGCGCAGCGCCTGGCGCGGCTCGCGCTGTGCGCAGCGGTGCGGCAGGTCCTCGCGAACGGACTGTCGCTGCTAGGCGTCGGTGCACCGGAGAAAATGTGATGGCCAAGGCGAGAATCTCCCAGGCGACGCGCAACAAGGCCGGCGGCGGATTCCTGCTCGGGGTGTTCATCGGGCTGCTGATCGGGCTCGCGATCGCGCTCGGCATCGCGTTCTATCTGAACCGGAGCGCGCTGCCGTTCAGCACCAAGTCGCAGCCGGCCGCCAAGGAAGGGACGACGGCCGGAAAGCTGCCGGCGATCGCCGGCATGCCGCAGGACGGCACCGGGAGCGCGAGCACGACGCCGACGTTCGATTTCTACAAGATCCTGCCCAAGGGCGAAGAGCCGGTGACCGAGACGCAGCTCAAGGAGAGCATGCGCGCGGCTGCCAAAGGCAAGGCCGACAGCGGAACCGACATCTATTTCGTCCAGACGGGCTCGTTCCAGAACCCCGCCGAAGCCGATAATCAGAAGGCGAAACTTGCCATCCTCGGCATCGATTCGAGCGTGGAGCCCGCGGCGCTGCCGGACAAGGGGACCTGGTACCGCGTGCGCATCGGCCCTTACACAAAGCTTGACGACATCAACCGGGTGCGACAGACGCTGGCCCAGAACGGAATCACCGCCAGCGTGGTCAAAGTGAAGAACCCACCTTCCGCAAAGGCACAGAGATGAATTCGAACCGCCGCCGCATCCTGCTCGCGCTCGGGCTCGCGCCCCTGTCCGCTCCGCTGTCCGCGCTCGCGCAAGCCGCACCGGCTGCCGGGGAGTACATCGAGCTCACCCCCCCGCTGCCGGTCGAGACACCGGGCAAGATCAACGTCACCGAGTTCTTCTGGTACGGCTGCCCGCACTGCTACGACCTGGAGCCGCTGATCGAGCCCTGGGCGCGGAAGCTTCCCGCCGACGTCGCCTTCCACCGCGTCCCGGCGGTGTTCAACAACCCGCAGTGGACGCTCGATGCGCAGATCTTCTACTCGCTCGACGCGCTCGGCCTGGTCGAGCGGCTGCATCGCCCGTTGTTCGACGCCATCCATCGCGATCACCTGCGCACGGCGGATCCCGCCGCGCTGCACGAATGGCTGCAGAACAAGGGTGTCGAGGTGAAGAAGTTCGACGCCGCGATGCGATCTTTCGGCGTGCAGAGCCGGGTGCGTCGCTCCGCTCAGCTCTCGATCGCCTACCAGATCACCGGCACGCCGGCGATGGCGGTGCAGGGCCGCTACACCATCAACTCGGACGCGGTCAAGAGCCACGAAGCGCTGCTGTCGGTCACCGACTACCTGATCGGCGTCGTGCGCAAGAGCATGGCCGGCAAGGGCTGAGCCGGCGCGCAATGCGCGCGGTCGTCACGGGCGCATCCTCGGGCATCGGCGAAGCGCTCGCGCGCCGCTACGCCGGCCCGCACAACGCGCTCGGGCTGATCGCGCGCCGCAAGGATGCGCTCGATGCGCTCGCGGCGGACCTGCCGGGGCGCAGCGCCGTCTATGCCCTCGACGTCGCCGACGAGCAGGCGCTCGAGCGCGCGGCCGAAGACTTCGTCGCGCGCTTCGGCGCACCCGAGCTGGTGATCGCCAATGCCGGCGTCTCGATCGGCACGCACGGCGAGGCGCTCGGCGACGCCGCCAAGCTGCGCCGCGTGCTCGAGGTGAACGTGATCGGCCTCGCGGCAACGCTCGCCGCGTTCGCCCCCGCGATGCGCGCTGCGGGCCGCGGCACGCTGTGCGGCATCGCGAGCGTATCCGGCTTTCGCGGCCTGGCCGGCGCCGGCGCGTACTGCGCCTCGAAGGCCGCCGCGATCACCTGGCTCGAGAGCCTGCGGGTCGAGCTGCGCGGCAGCGGCGTGTCGGTGGTGACCGTGTGCCCGGGCTACATCGATACTCCCATGACCCGGGTCAACCGTTACCGCATGCCGTTCCTGCTGCCGGCGGACGAGGCCGCGCGGCGCATCGCGCGCGCAATCGACGCCAAGCGGCGCCTGGCCGTGATTCCCTGGCAGATGGCGCTGGTGTCCTATCCGCTGCGCGCGCTGCCAGGCTGGCTCTACGACCGCCTCGCCGCCCGCGCGCCGCGCAAGCCGCGCGAGGTGAAGGTCTAGGACTTTCCCAGCCTGTGCAAAAACGGGGTCAGACCACGATTTCCGTCGGAAATCGTGGTCTGACCCCGTTTTTACAGCCGAAGCATGGCGTAGCTGCCCGGCGCATCCTCGAGCGCCTTCAGCGCGCCGTCGCCCGGCTCGCGCGCCGGCACCTTGTCGCCGGCGTTGTGCGCCTCCATCCAGCCCTGCCAGTCCTCCCACCACGACCCGGGGTGCTGTTCGGCGCCCTTGAACCACTGCTCGGCGGTCGCGGGCATCGACTCGTTGGTCCAATAGTGGTACTTCTTCGCCGCCGGCGGGTTGACGATGCCGGCGATGTGGCCCGAGCCGCCGAGCACGAAGCGCACCGGGCCGCCGAGATATTTGGCGCCCTTGTAAGTGGTCTTCCAGGGCGCAATGTGATCCTCGACGGTCGAGATGAAGTAGGCCGGCAGCTTCACCTTCGAGAGGTCGATCGGTACGCCGGCGAGCTTGATTCCGCCCGGCACGCCGAGCAGGTTCTTGAGGTACATGTTGCGCAGGTAGAAGCTGTGCATCTTGGCCGGCATGCGAGTCGAATCCGAATTCCAGTACAGCAGGTCGAACGGGAAAGGGTCCTTGCCGAGCAGATAGTTGTTGATGACGAACGACCAGACCAGGTCGTTCGCACGCAGCAGGTTGAAGGTGCTCGCCATCTCCGAGCCCTTGAGAAAGCCGCGCTCGTTCATCTTCTTCTCGAGGTTGGCGACCTGCTCCTCGTCGATGAACACGCCCAGCTCGCCCGGCTGGGAGAAATCCAGCAGGCTGACGAAGAAGGTGGCGCAGCCGACCCGCTCGTCGCCCTTCGCCGCGAGCCACGCGAGCGTGCAGCCAAGCAGCGTTCCGCCGAGGCAGTAGCCGATCACGTTGCACTGGGGCTCGCCGGTCGCCTTGCACACCGCGTCGATCGCCACCAGCGAACCTTCCAGCATGTAGTCCTCGAAGCCCTTGGCCGCGAGGCGCTTGTCGGGGTTCACCCAGGACACCACGAAAACCGTGTGACCCTGGCCGAGCGCCCAGCGGATGAAGCTGTTGCGCTCGCGCAGGTCGAGGATGTAGTACTTGTTGATCCAGGGCGGAATGATCAGCAGCGGGCGCCGGAAGACGTCCTGCGTCGTCGGCTGGAACTGGATCAGCTGCATCAGGTCGGTCTGGAATACGACCTTGCCGGGTGTGCCGGCGACGTTCTTGCCGAGCTGGAACGCGCTCTCGTCGGTCATGCTGATGCGCAGCTTCCCGTCGCCCTTTTCCATGTCGCCGAGCAGGTTGTTCAGGCCTCTGACCAGGTTCTGGCCGCCGCTCGCGAGCGTCTCGCGCAGCACCTGCGGGTTGGTCATGACGAAGTTCGACGGCGCGAGCGCGTCGACGTACTGGCGGGTGAAAAACGCCACCTTCTTCTGCACCTCCTCGGGCAAGCCCTCGACGTTCGAGACCGCGCCCTGGATGTGGCGCGAGGCGATCAGGTAGGACTGCTTGACGAAATCGAACAGGAAGTTGCTCGACCAATCGTCGTCCTTGAAGCGTGCGTCGCCCTTGGCCGGCGCGGCCACCGGCTTGCTGTCCTGGCCGAGCAGCTTCATCCAGCTCGACTGCCACAGCTGGGCGTAGTCGAGCCACATGTTCATCGAGTTCGCGGCGAGCGCCGCCGGATTGGCGAACATGCGCGCGTAAAGCTCCATGTAGGCCTTGCCGATTCCCAGCTCGTCGCCCGCCCCCCCGAGCTGCGGGTGCTTGTGCGCGTACTCGCCGAACATCCTGGCCGCCCGCTCTGCGACCTCGCGGTAGACCTTCGCCAGCTCCTCGGGTGGGGCGGGGGGGCGTCCGTCCATGGCCAATCCTCCTACGCTCGAGTGTAGCGCATCACCCCTTGCGCACCCTCGGCCCGCGCCAGGCGGCCCGCGTAGTACAGATAGTGCAGATGCGCGATTGCCTCGCCCATGGCGAAGAACATCTGATGGTTGTCCAGAGTGCGCCGGAACAGGACTCCGATCAGGTCGTAGGCGCTGCGCCAGCCCTCGGCGCATGCCGCCGCAAGCTCGGCCAGCCGCTCGTCGTGGTGCGCCTCGAGCTCCCCCACGCGCTCGTGCGCGCCGCGGAACGGCAATCCGTGCGAGGGCAGCACCAGGATGTCGGGCGCAAGCTCGCGGTAGCGCCGGATTGACTCGAGAAAGAGCCGCAGCGGGTCTCCTTCGGGGTCGATCGACCAGACGCTGACGTTGGTCGAGATGGTCGACAGCAGCATGTCGCCCGCGATCAGCAGCTTCTGCTCCTCGCAATAGAGCGAGGCGTGCTCCGGCGCGTGGCCGTAGCCGACGATCACGCGCCAGTGCAGCCCGTTGACCAGCACCCGGTCGCCGTCGATCACACGCCGGTAGGTGAGCGGGAACTCCGGCACCATCTCGCGGTAGGGGTTGCCGCGCTGAGCCATCTTCGCGGCGAGCGCCTGTTCCAGGCCGTTGCGGCGGA
Organism: Betaproteobacteria bacterium; assembly: GCA_027317055.1. Lineage (GTDB taxonomy): Bacteria > Pseudomonadota > Gammaproteobacteria > Burkholderiales > SG8-39 > DAHVFK01. The sequence goes on from DAHVFK010000020.1 coordinate 6,739, forward strand.
ACACCCGCAGCACCGCCTCGGTGGTGTAGCCGGCGCCGCGCTCGCGCACGGCGTGGGCGGTGAGATACTCGCCCTGGGTCATCCACAGCTCGGCGCCGAAACGGTCGCACAGCCAGGCCGCGTTGCCCGCATGGTCCGGGTGGTAATGGGTGACGATCACGCGCCGCACCGGCTGCGCGCCGATCTTCTCCTCGATCACCTGCTGCCACAGCGCGCGCGTCGCGGCGTTGCCGATCCCCGTATCGACGAGGGTCCAGCCCGGCTCGCCGTTCGCGTCGTCGCGCAGCAGCCACAGGTTGATGTGGTTGAGCTGGAACGGCAGCGCCATGCGCAGCCAGTACACGCCCGGAGCGACCTCGGTCACGGCGCCCGGCGCGGGCGGCTCGGAGAACGGGAATTGAAGGGAGGAAGCGCGCGCCACGAGGCAGGGGTAGAATTCCGCGCGACCGGTGCCGCGCAACCGGCATTGTAGTGCTTTCGCCGCGATATGACCGCCCAGCCCCCCTCGCCCGAGCCCAAAGAGCGCTCCGAATACTCGATCGGCGACCTCGCGCGCGAGTTCGACGTCACGCCGCGCGCGATCCGCTTCTACGAGGACCAGGGCCTGCTCGCCCCGCGGCGCGAGGGCCAGCGCCGCATCTACCTGCCGCGCGATCGCGCGCGGCTCAAGCTGACGCTGCGCGGCAAGCGCCTCGGGCTGACGCTGTCGGAGATCCGCGAGCTGATCGACATGTACGAGCCGGGGCGCGACGAGCGCCCCCAGCTGGCGCGCTTTCTCGCCGTGTTGGAGCAGCACAAGGCGCTGCTGGAGCAGCAGCGCGCCGACCTCGAGGCCCAGCTGTCGGAGATCACCGCGTTCGAAAAGCGCATCCGCAAGCAGCTCGGCACGCAGCGCCGCAGGCGTAGTTGACGTTTACGTAAACGTCAAGTAGCCTCGCGCCATGAACGCCCCGCTTCGCCCCGCGCGCGCCGAAGTCATCAAGTCCGGCCGCACGCTTTCGATTACGCGCGGCAAGGTGTACGCTGAGCAGGGCGGCGCGCAGACGCTGTGCGCCGTGATGCAGAAAACTCTCATGATGCTGCCCGACACACCCGATACCCCGCGATGAACTTCCTGGCCTTCGATCACGGCGAAACGATCGCTCTGCTGCGCGAGTCGGTGAAGAATTTCGCCGCCAAGGAAATCGCGCCGCGCGCCGCGGATATCGACCGGGCCAACCAATTCCCGCCCGACCTGTGGCCCAAGCTCGGCGCGCTCGGGCTGCTCGGCATCACGGTGGAGGAGGACTACGGCGGCACCGCGATGGGATATCTCGCTCATATCGTCGCGATGGAGGAGATCAGCCGCGCCTCGGCTTCTGTCGGGCTGTCGTACGGCGCGCACTCCAACCTGTGCGTGAACCAGATCCGCCGCAACGGCAGCGCGGCGCAAAAGCGCAAGTACCTGCCCAAGCTCGTCTCCGGAGAGCACGTCGGCGCGCTCGCGATGAGCGAGCCCGGCGCGGGATCGGACGTGGTCGGCATGCGCCTGCGCGCCGAGCGGCGCGGTGACCGCTACGTGCTGAACGGCAACAAGATGTGGATCACCAACGGCCCCGACGCGAGCGTGCTGGTGATCTACGGCAAGACGAGCGACCAGGGCATCACCGCGTTCCTGGTCGAGAAGGGCATGAAGGGGTTCTCGACGGCGCAGAAGCTCGACAAGCTCGGCATGCGGGGCTCGAACACCTCCGAGCTGGTGTTACGCGACTGCGAGGTGCCGGCCGAGAACGTGCTCGGCGAGGACGGCAAGGGCGTCAAGGTACTCATGTCGGGCCTGGACTACGAGCGCGCGGTGCTCGCCGGCGGCCCGCTCGGCATCATGGGCGCCTGCCTCGACGTGGTGCTGCCCTACGTGCACGAGCGCAAGCAGTTCGGCCAGCCCATCGGCGAGTTCCAGCTGATGCAGGGCAAGCTGGCCGACATGTACGCGACCTACTCGGCCTGCCGTGCCTACGTCTACGCGGTCGGGCAGGCGCTCGACCGCGGCGAGACCACCCGCAAGGACGCCGCGGGTGCGATCCTCTACGCTGCGGAGAAGGCGACCTGGATGGCGGGCGAGGCGATCCAGGCGCTGGGCGGCATGGGCTACATCAACGAGACGCCCACCGGCCGGCTGTGGCGCGACGCCAAGCTGTACGAAATCGGCGCCGGCACATCCGAGATCCGCCGCTGGCTGATCGGCAGGGAGCTGTTCGACGAAACTACTTAGGAGAGTGCGATGTTGAACGATCCGATTGTCATCGTATCTGCCGCGCGTACGCCCATGGGCGGCTTCCAGGGCGAGCTGAAGGGCTTCGCCGCGCCCGAGCTCGGCGCCGCGGCGATCCGCGCCGCGGTCGAACGCGCCAAGCTCAAGCCCGAGCAGGTCGAGGAAGTGATCATGGGCTGCGTGCTGCCTGCCGGCCTGGGCCAGGCGCCGGCGCGCCAGGCGAGCCTGGGCGCCGGCCTGCCGCTTGCCGCCGGCTGCACCACAATCAACAAGATGTGCGGCTCGGGCATGAAAGCCGCGATGCTGGCGCACGACCTGCTCAGCGCCGGCAGCATGGACGTCGTGGTCGCGGGCGGCATGGAGTCGATGAGCAACGCGCCCTACCTGATGCCCAAGGCGCGCACCGGCTACCGCATGGGCCACCAGCAAGTGCTCGACCACATGTTCTACGACGGACTCGAGGACGCCTACGATAAAGGCCGCCTGATGGGGACGTTTGCCGAGGACTGCGCGCAGAAGTACGCGTTCTCGCGCGAAGCGCAGGACAAGTTCGCCATCACCTCGCTCGAGCGCGCGCAGAAGGCGAACAAGGAAGGCTGGTTCGCCTGGGAGATCACTCCGCTGGCGATCAAGGCCGGCAAGGAGGAGCGCTTCGTCGAGACCGACGAGCAGCCGTTCAAGGCCAACTTCGCCAAGATCCCGACCCTGAAGCCCGCCTTTCGCAAGGACGGCACGGTGACCGCAGCCAACTCGAGCTCGATTTCGGACGGCGCCGCGGCGCTGGTGATGATGCGCCGCTCGAGCGCGGACAAGCTCGGGCTGGCGCCGCTCGCGACGGTGGTCGGACATGCCACGCACGCCCAGGAGCCTTCGCTCTTCACCACGGCACCGATCGGAGCCATAAGAAAATTGCTTGAAAAAACCAAATGGAACGCTCAAGCGGTCGACCTCTACGAGGTCAACGAGGCCTTCGCCGTAGTGGCCATGGCGGCGATGCGCGAGCACAAGCTGCCGCACGAGAAGGTGAACGTGCACGGCGGCGCCTGCGCGCTCGGCCACCCGATCGGCGCCTCGGGCGCGCGCATCGTGGTGACGCTGATCGGCGCGCTGCGCAAGTACGGCGCCAAGCGCGGCGTGGCGAGCCTGTGCATCGGCGGCGGGGAAGCCACCGCGATGGCGATCGAGCTCGCCTGAATGTCGGGCCCGAAGCTCGCGGCGACCAAGCGGCAGCTCCAGGCGCTGCTCGAGCGCTCGCGCTTCGTGCGCAGCTACGGGTTTCGCATGGTCTCGCTCGACGCGCACGGCGCCACCATCGAGCTGCCGTTCCGGCGCGCGCTCGAGCGCCCGGGTGGAATCGTCAACGGCCCGGCGCTGATGGCGGCCGCCGACTGCGCAATGTGGGTGGCGATCAAGTCCCGCATCGGCATCGACCGCGACGCGTTGACCTCCGAGCTGAATACGGCCTTCCTTGCCCCTGCGATCGAAGAGCCGGTGCGCTGCACCGCCCGCATCCTCAAGCTCGGCAAGCGCAGCATCTACGGCGTCGCCGAGTGCCACAGCCGAGCCGGAAAGCTGTTCAGCCACCATACCGTGACCTACGTTCGCCTGTCGGGAGGCTGAGATGCGCCTGTCCGAGCAGCACGAGATGATGCGCGACACCGTGCGCCGCTTCGCGCGCGAGCGGCTCTGGCCCAACTCCGGGAAGTGGGATCGCGAGCGCCATTTCCCGCGTGCCGAGCTCGCCGAGCTGGCGCAAATGGGGCTCAACGCGGTCGCGGTTCCCGAGCAGTGGGGCGGCGCGGGCATGGACTGCACCGCGACCGCGATCGCCTTCGAGGAGGTTTCTGCCGGCGACGCGGCCCTGGGCACGGTGCTGTCGGTCAACAACCTCGTATCTGGCATCCTCAACGGCTACGGCAGCGAGGCGCAGAAGGAGAAGTACCTGCGCCCGCTCGCGGCGGGGCGAATGATCGGCGCGTTCTGCCTCACCGAGCCGCAGGTCGGCTCCGACGCGGGCGCGATCGCGACCCGCGCCGAGCGCCGCGGCGAGCACTGGGTGCTCAACGGCACCAAGCAGTTCATCACCTCGGGCAAGAACGCCGACGTCGCGGTGGTGTTCGCGGTGAGCGACAAGAACGCGGGAAAAAAGGGCATCAGCGCCTTCGTGCTACCCACTTCGAGCAAGGGTTGGCGCGTGGCGCGGGTCGAGGACAAGGCCGGCCAGCATGCCTCCGATACGGCCCAGATCGCGCTGGAAGACTGCACCGTTGCGGCGGACAGCCTGCTCGAACGCGAAGGCCTGGGCTACCGTATCGCGCTCGCGAACCTCGAGTCGGGCCGGATCAACATCGCGGCGCAGGCGACCGGGATCGCGCGCGCAGCGCTGGAAGCGGCGCTCGCCTACGCCAAGGAGCGCAGGAGCATGGGCAAGACGCTGATCGGGCACCAGGCGGTCAACTTCCGCCTGGCCGACATGGCGACCCAGGTCGAGGCCGCGCGCCAGCTGTATCTTCACGCGGCGGCGCTGCGCGACGCGGGCGAGCCCTGCCTCAAGGAGGCTTCGATGGCCAAGCTGTTCGCCTCCGAGATGGCCGAGAAGGTGTGCTCGGACGCGATCCAGATTCACGGCGGCTACGGCTACGTGGCCGACTTCCCGGTCGAGCGGCTGTGGCGCGCGGTGCGGGTGTGCAAGATCTACGAGGGCGCGAGCGACATCCAGCGCCTGGTGATCGGACGCGCGCTGGAGCGCGGCTAGGCGCGATGCCGGTCATCAAGACCCAGCTCAATCCCCGCTCGGCGGAGTTCCGCGCCAACGCGGAGCGCATGCGCGCGCTGGTCAACGACCTGCGCCAGCAGGTCGCGCGCGCGACCCTGGGGGGCGAAGCCAAGGCGCGCGACAAGCACGTCGCGCGCGGCAAGCTGCTGCCGCGCGAGCGGGTGCGCACGCTGCTCGACCCAGGCTCGCCCTTGCTCGAGGTCGGGCAGCTCGCGGCGCACGGCATGTACGGCGACGAGGCGCCGAGCGCGGGCATCGTCACCGGAATCGGCCGCGTCTCGGGCCGCGAGTGCGTGATCGTCGCCAACGACGCCACGGTCAAGGGCGGCACCTACTTCCCGATGACCGTGAAGAAGCACCTGCGCGCGCAGGAGATTGCGGCGCAGAACTGCCTGCCGTGCATCTACCTGGTCGATTCGGGCGGCGCCAACCTGCCCAACCAGGACGACGTGTTCCCCGACCGGGAGCACTTCGGGCGCATCTTCTTCAACATTGCCAACATGTCCGCCGCCGGGATCGCGCAGATCGCGGTGGTGATGGGCTCGTGCACCGCGGGCGGCGCCTACGTGCCGGCGATGTCCGACGAGTCGATCATCGTCAAGGGCCAGGGCACGATCTTCCTCGGCGGCCCGCCGCTGGTCAAAGCCGCGATCGGGGAGATCGTCACGCCCGAAGAGCTCGGCGGTGCCGACGTGCACACGCGCGTCTCCGGCGTCGCCGACCACTACGCGCTGAACGACGCCCACGCGCTGGCGATTGCGCGCCGCATCGTGTCCAACCTGAACGGCGCCAAGAGCGTGACGCTGCAACTGCGCGAGCCGCGCGAGCCACTTTACCCGGCCGAGGAGCTCTACGGCGTGATCCCGGCCGACGCGCGCAAACCTTACGACGTGCGCGAGGTGATCGCGCGCATGGTGGACGGCTCCGAGTTGGACGAGTTCAAGGCCAATTACGGCACCACGCTGGTGACCGGGTTCGCCCACGTGCACGGCTACCCGGTCGCGATCCTGGCCAACAACGGCATCCTTTTCTCCGAGTCCTCGCTCAAAGCCACGCATTTCATCGAGCTCGCCTGCCAGCGCGGCATTCCGCTGCTGTTCTTGCAGAACATCACCGGCTACATGGTCGGCAAGAAGTACGAGGCGGCCGGAATCGCGAAGGACGGCGCCAAGATGGTCACCGCGGTCGCCACCGCGCGGGTGCCGAAGTTCACCATGATCATCGGCGGCTCGTTCGGCGCCGGCAACTACGGCATGTGCGGCCGCGCCTACTCGCCGCGCTTCCTGTGGATGTGGCCCAACGCGCGCATCTCGGTCATGGGCGGCGAGCAGGCCGCGAGCGTGCTCGCGGTGGTGCGCGGCAAGTTCAAGTCGGAGATCGACGAAAAGACCTTCAAGACGCCGATTCTCGAGCAGTACGAGCGCCAGGGCCACCCCTACTACGCCAGCGCGCGGCTGTGGGACGACGGTGTGCTCGACCCCGCCGATGCGCGCCGCCTGCTGGGGCTGGCGCTCTCGGCCTCGCTCAACGCGCCGATCGAGCAGACCAGGTTCGGCATCTTCAGGATGTAGCCATGTCGCAAGCCCTGCTGGTCGATACCCGCGCCGGCGTCGCCACCGTGACGCTGAACCGCCCCGAGGTCCGCAACGCGTTCGACGACGCGCTGATCGCCGCGCTCGCGGCCACCTTCAAGGCACTGGACGACGACAACGCGGTGCGTGCGGTGGTGCTGGCGGGCAACGGGTCGGCGTTCTGCGCTGGCGCGGACCTCAACTGGATGAAGCGCATGGCGGGCTACGGCTACGAGCAGAACCTGCACGACGCGATGGGGCTCGCGGTGATGCTGCAGACCATCGACCGGATGCGAAAGCCCACCATCGCGCGCGTGCACGGGGCGGCCTTCGCCGGCGGCACCGGGCTGGTCGCGGCCTGCGACATCGCGCTCGGCACGCCCGAGGCCAAGTTCTGCCTCTCCGAGGCCAAGCTCGGGCTGTCGCCCGCCACCATCAGCCCCTACGTCGTGCGCGCGATGGGCGAGCGCGCTGCGCGGCGCTATTTCCTCACGGCCGAGGTGTTCGACGCGCAGGAAGCGCTGCGCATCGGAATGTTGACCGCTCTCGTGCCCGCAGCGGAGCTCGACGCGGCGATCGAGTCGCTGCTCAAGCACCTGCTGGCGGGCGGGACAGAGGCGCTGGCGAAGATCAAGGACCTGATCCGCGCCGTGGCCTCGGGGCCGGTAGAGGACGCCATGGTCGCAGATACGGCGAAGCGCATCGCCGAGATTCGCGTCTCGCCCGAAGGCAGGGAAGGCATCGCCTCGTTCCTCGAGAAGCGCAAGCCCTCCTGGGCCAAGGGAGAGCAGTAGCGTGTTCCGCAAGATCCTTGTCGCCAACCGCGGCGAGATCGCCTGCCGCGTAATGCGCAGCGCCGAGCGCCTAGGAATCCGCACGGTAGCGGTCTACTCGGACGCCGACCGCGACGCGCTGCACGTCAGGCTCGCGCACGAGGCGCTCCGCATCGGCCCCGCGCCGGCGCGCGAGAGCTACCTGAACGCCGAAGCGGTGATTGCCGCTGCGCGGGAGACCGGAGCCGAGGCCATCCACCCCGGCTACGGCTTCCTTTCGGAGAACGAGGCCTTCGCGCGCGCCTGCGCGGCGGCGGGCATCGTGTTCATCGGGCCGACGCCGGAGGCGATCGCGGCGATGGGCGACAAGTCGGCAGCCAAGACCCTGATGGAAAAGGCGCGCGTGCCGCTGGTGCCGGGCTACCACGGCGAGAACCAGGACGCCGCTTTCCTGCTTGGGCGCGCCGAGGCAATCGGCTTTCCGGTGCTGATCAAGGCCTCCGCCGGCGGCGGCGGCAAGGGCATGCGAATCGTGCACCGCGGCGCCGAGTTCGAAACGGCGCTCGCGTCCTGCCGCCGGGAAGCGAAGTCCGCCTTCGGCGACGACCGAGTGCTGATCGAGCGCTACCTCGAGCGGCCACGCCATATCGAAGTCCAGGTTTTCGGCGACGCGCACGGCAATTGCGTCCACCTGTTCGAGCGCGACTGTTCGGTGCAGCGCCGCCACCAGAAAGTGCTCGAGGAAGCGCCGGCGCCGGGAATGACGGATGCCCGCCGGCGCGAGATGGGCGATGCCGCGGTTGCCGTCGCCCGGGCGATCAAGTACCAGGGCGCCGGCACGGTCGAGTTCATCGCCGAGCAGGATGGCCGGTTCTACTTCATGGAAATGAACACGCGGCTGCAGGTCGAGCACCCGGTGACGGAAATGATCACCGGCATTGACCTGGTCGAATGGCAACTGCGGGTCGCCGCGGGCGAAAGGCTGCCGCGCGCCCAGGACGAGCTCGAGATGCACGGCCACGCGATCGAGGCACGCCTCTACGCCGAGGATCCGGCGCGCGAGTTCCTGCCCGCAACAGGGCGGCTCGCGCACCTTGCCTTCCCTGCGGCGTCGGACGCGGTGCGGATCGACACCGGAGTCGAGAGCGGCGCGGTCATCACCCCGCACTACGACCCGATGATCGCCAAGCTGATCGTGTGGGGCAAGGACCGGGGCGCGGCGCTCGCGCGCCTGCGCGCCGCGCTCGCCGCGTGCGAGGTCGCCGGCGTCGCGACCAACGTCGAGTTCCTCGGGCGGCTGGCTGCCAGCGGCGCGTTCACCCGCGCCGAGCTCGATACCGGGCTGATCGAGCGCTGCCGCGACGAGCTGTTCCCGCCCCGGGCACCGGCCCCGCCCGAGGCGCTCGCCGCCGTCGCGCTGGCCGAGCTGCTGCTCGAGCAGGACGGCGCGCGGGAGCGTGCGCGAGCCTCCGGCGACCCGCACTCGCCCTGGAACGAGGTCGACGGCTGGCGCATGAACGAGGATTCGCATCACGACTTCGTCTTCACCGAAGGCGAGGCCCAATACCCGGTGACGGTGCGCTTCCTCGCCGCGGGCCAGCGGGTCGTGATCGACGGGCGCGACTACGTGCTCGAGGGCGAGCGCCTGCAGGCGGGCGCGCTGCTGGTGCGCCTGGACGGGCGCGCGTTCAAAGTGCGCGCGCTGCGCGAGGCGCAGGACTGGCATCTGTTCGGCGATGGCGGTTACCGGCGCTTCGCGCTGCGCGACGAGCTGCACGGCCTGGACGTCGACGCCGGCGGCGGCTCGCTCGCGGCGCCGATGCCGGGCAAGATCATCGCGGTGATGGTCAATCCGGGGCAGAAGGTCGGCAAGGGCACGCCGCTGGTGATTCTGGAAGCGATGAAGATGGAGCACACGATCTCCGCCCCGGCCGACGGCGTGGTGAAGGAAGTCCATTACGCGCCCGGCGAGCAGGTGCTCGAGGGCGCCGAGCTGATTGCCTTCGAAGCGCTAGAATCGGACGCGAGGTGACGACATGAAGCTGCCGCAGCGCGTCAGAATCGTCGAGGTCGGTCCGCGCGACGGCCTGCAGAACGAGAAGGGCGAGGTGCCGACCCGGATCAAGCTCGAGCTGATCGAGCGGCTCGCCGATGCGGGCTTGCCCGCGGTCGAAGCGACCGCGTTCGTGTCGCCGAAATGGATCCCGCAGATGGCGGACCACACCGAAGTGCTGGAGCGCATCCGCAGGAAACCCGGCGTGTCGTACCCGGTGCTGACACCGAATCTGAAGGGTTTCGAGGCCGCACGCGCGGCGGGCGCCGCCGAGGTAGCGATATTCGGCGCCGCCTCCGAAGCCTTCTCGCACAAGAACATCAACTGCTCGATCGCCGAGAGCCTGGAGCGCTTCCGCCCGGTGGCCGAGGCCGCGCGCGCCGCGAACATCAGGCTGCGGGGCTACATCTCCTGCGTGCTCGGCTGCCCCTACGAGGGCGAGGTGGCGCCAGCGAAGGTCGCCGAGGTCGCCGTTGCGCTGAGCGACATGGGTTGCTACGAGGTATCGCTCGGCGACACCATCGGCGTGGGTACGCCGGAGCAAACCAAGGCGATGATCGAAGCGGTGGCGAAACGCGTGCCCATCGAACGCCTGGCGGGTCACTACCACGACACCTACGGCCAGGCGCTCGCCAACATCTACGCTTCGCTCGAGGCAGGGGTCGCGACCTTCGACGCCTCGGTCGCGGGCCTCGGCGGCTGTCCCTACGCCGCCGGCGCCTCGGGCAATGTCGCCACCGAGGACGTGGTCTACATGCTGCAGGGTCTGGGCATCGAGACCGGCGTCGACCTCGAGCGCCTGGTCGAGGTTGGGCGCTGGATCAGCGGCGTGCTCGGGCGCGAGCCGGGCTCGAAGGCCGGCAAGGCGCTCTCGGCTAAAAAGGCCGCGACGGCGCGCGCGGCATGATCGAATCGCCCTGCGTCAACGTCTGCCACATGAGCCCGCGGCTCGGCGTGTGCACCGGCTGCTGCCGCACGCTGGACGAAATCGCGCGCTGGAGCGAGCTGGGGGAAGCCGCGCGCGCGTGTGTGATGGCCGCGCTGCCGCACCGGAGGCAGCGCCTCGGCCTTGCCGAGGCGGCCCCGGCGCGCTCGCCCTGAGCGCTAAGACTTATTCGTGGGTGTAGATGATGTCGTCGCGGCGGTTCTGCGACCACGCGGCTTCGTCGTGTCCGCTCGCCTTCGGCTTCTCCTCGCCCCAGCTGATGGTCTCGATGCGCTGGTCGGACACGCCGAGCAGCACCATCGCCTTGCGCAGGCTGTCGGCTCGGCGCTGGCCCAGCGCGAGGTTGTACTCGCGGCTGCCGCGCTCGTCGGTGTTGCCCTCGATTCGGATCGTCGCCGACGCGTGGCCGGTCATGTAGCCGGCGTGCG
>DAHVFK010000210.1 GCA_027317055.1 Betaproteobacteria bacterium
GCTCATCTGAGCGCTCAAATCGCCGAACTGCCGAGGGTGAAACCACTAAAGCCCGTGCGCGGGAAGCGAGCGCAGCCATGAGCCAAGTAGGTCTGCTGGTCAAGCAACTGAAGTCAAGGCTGTCAGAATACCTGCGACTCGTGCGGAGCGGTGAGACCGTATTTGTTACCGATCGTGACGAGGTGGTGGCGGAGCTACGACCGACGTGCCGGCAGCCTGGCACTGCGGATTCACTCGATGGGCTTCTAGATTCGCTAGCCGAGCGCGGGGAAGTAACCCGCGCTAGCCTGCCGAAGCGACGCTGGACCTGGAAGGCAAAGGGCCTCGGGCTTGCAGCCGGGTCCGCAAACGCTCTTCTGGGCGAGATTCGCAGCGATCGGTGACGTCTGCATGTCCGCCTGCCTTTATCTGTATACGTCCGCGGTTGTGCGCGCCGTTCTAGAAAACGGAACCAGCCCGGAGGTTGAAGAGCTGATCGCAGCACCCCCTGCCTTGATTACGTCACGGCTGTCTCTAGTCGAATCTTCCCGCGCACTTCACCGTTTGCGACAGCTCGGACAGGTCAGCGAAGCGAAGCTCGCCGACGCGCAGCGCGAGCTCAGCGCTGTGTGGACGCGATGTGAGCTTTGGGAGTTGACCCCTTCGGTGTGCGAGAGGGCTCGTCAAGTTGCCCCAGGGAAATCACTGCAAACTTTGGATGCCCTTCATCTCGCGACCTTCGTATTGGCCCGGGAAAAGATTGAGGGTCTCGAACTCGTGACCGTCGACGAGCGCCTGCAAGCGGCGCTTGAAGCGGTCTAGACCGAAACTTCCCGGCCCTTTGCCGAGCCGAGTCCAGAATGCCGTTGGACGGCTTCGAGATTTTGAAGCCACGAGAATCAAAGTAGAGGGCCGCGCGGGCCGCGAATACCGCCCTGCCCTTGGTTCTGGCGTTTTTATAGCACATAACGTCCCTTATGTCATCGAAGGTGAAGAGGAACAGCTAACACTAATGGTCAGTTCGGCTGCCGCGCTGAGTGGTTACGTTTCGCTCGTCCCGCGCTCCGCATACGCCGCCCAAACGACACCCGGGCGATCAATCCATTCGGCAAGGCGGTTGCGCCGGTCGCCCGCGAAGAAGCGTTTTAATGATCGAGGTCCGAGCCGGCCGGCTTAAAGCTCGATTACCAACATCGGGATGCGGCCGACGTTTGGCCCACCGGCGCGATCGTTCGAAGTGCACATCTTCGATTTCTACCGCGATATCTATGGCGCGAAGGTCATGCTCGATCTGCTTGAGCAGATTCGCGGCGAGCGCCAGTTCGACTCGGGCGCGGCGCTGGCGACTCAGATCGCTGAGGACCTGAAGCGCGCGCGTGAGATTGTCGCCGCCGCCGGCTAAAGTCCGCCCCGCTTAATGCCCGTTTACAACTTTCTCTGAGCACGACGCTACGCGGCGAAGGTAAAACCCTCGTACCCCTTCGCCGCGACTTCGTCGCACTTTTGCCGGTAAGGCCCGACACCGCCCAGATAAGGCATGAACACGCGTGGCTTGCCGGCAATGTTTGCGCCGAGGTACCAGGGGTCGGCGGTCGGGAAAAGCGACGCGTTGCCACTTCGGCGACATGCGTGGTCCATTGCATTTCCGCGTCGGCTTCGCCTCCATCGTCGCAATGCCGTGCGTGCGCATGTGCTCGATGCAGCCCGTGATCCACTCGACATGTTGCTCGATCGACACCGGCATGTTGCTCATCACCGAGGGGCTGCCAGGTCCGGTGATGGTGAACGTATTGGGGGAACTCCGCCACCGCCACGCCCAGATAGCAGGCCGGCCATCGACCCACTTCTGCGACAGCAACTGGCCGCCACGGTCACGGATGTTAATCTTCGTCAATGGACCGGTCATATGGACCGGTCATGGCGTCGAAGCCGGCGGCGAACAGATGATATCGAACTCATATTCCTTGTCGCTCGTGCGGATTCCCGTCGGTGTGATCTCTTTGATCGGCGTTTCGTTTACGTCCACCAGCAGGACGTTCGGTTTGTTGAAGGTCTCGAAATAGTTGGTATCCAGCGGTTGGCGCTTGGTGCCGTAGAAATAGGTCTTCGGGATCAGTTTTTCGGTGATCACCGGGTCCTTCACCGTCCCGCGGATCTTCCGGCGCAGGAATTCGGCGCAGACCTAGTTGGCCTCCTGGTTGAAAACCCTGTCCTGGTAGTTGACCCGCCAGAAGCTGAAGCCGCCTTGGCCCCACATCGCATTGAACACGCGCTCGCGCTCCTCCGGCGACTCCTCGAGCACGGACTTTTCGATGAAGTACAACTCAAAGCCGAAGGACGAGTTGCGGATGCGCTCACAGATCGCGTCGTGGTCGGCGTTGCGGCTTTCACGACCTCGGGTTCCACCTTGCCGTTGCGCGCCGGTACGCAGAAGTTGGGCGTCGGTTGGACATGGTAAGGTGCTTCGCCTGCTGGGCAATTACCGCCCTGGCTTGCACCGCGTCGCGCTGGTGCCGATGATGCCGACCGCTTGGCGGTGAAATCGACGCCGTCGTGCGGCCAATGTCAGTGTGGTAATGCCTGCCCGGGTATGTTTCGAGACCCTTGAACTTCGGCAGATTCGAAGAGGACAGGCAACCGACAGCAGTCAAGGGCGGCGTACGCCGGCGCGCGAACCCTTAGGCGGCTTGAGGCCGGCGCCAACCGCGTCCATCAGATCGCGCAGGTACTCTTCAAGCGGATTCAAAGCCGCGCTCCTAAAGCCGTTTCGGTCACAGCCGCTGCACCTTCAATCCTGGTATTTTTGGGAAGCTCCGCTCGTCGCGCGTGGCTACGGCGTAGTCCTTGGCGATAGCGGTGGCGCCGATCATCAGGTCACGCTCGCCTACCGCAACGCCACGCTTGGCCAGGTTGGCCCACAGCGAGGCGTGCACCCGCGCCACGGTGAGATCGAAAGCGATCACCGGAAGCTGCGCAAGCAGCCCCTCTACGAAGGCCTGGCGCCGGTGGCTCTGCACCGCCGTTCTTGCCCGTTGAAGACCGTGCAAAAGCTCCGAGGCGGTCACCGCCGATATGGCTACGTCCTCTTCCGCGTAACGAGCCGAGAGGTCGTCGAAACTGAGATGGCCCCGCTCGGCCGCGATCAGCACACTGGAATCGATCAGCGTTGCCATCCCGACTCCGCGACGGCGGGCTGCTTCACAATCAGGTCCTCGACGAGCGCGAGATACTCCTCATCCGGCTTAGGCAGCGTGCGCAAAAGGTTCGCGAGTTCGGCGCCACTGAACTTCGCCGGCCGGGCCGGTAGGATTTCGCAGATCGGCTTACCGCCGCGTTCGACGACGAAACTCTCGCCCCGGTAGCGGACCCGATTCATGAGTTCGGAAAAGCTGCGCGCTGCCGCAGTCGCCGAAATGCGTGATTTCATACAATCAGATTTACATATGCCACTATCCAAAGCTATAATCCCATGCGAGGGGGGGGATGAACCCGGGGAACAAAAGCAAGGCGAGGCTGTTGGCCCTCGCCTTTTCCGCTGCTCTGCTTGCCGCGACACCGGCGTCGGCCCAGCAAATTCAGGCCTGTTTCTCGCCGCCACTTCCCGGCCGCTGCGATCCTCTTGCCACTGTCGTCCAGGCGATCGACGGCGCGCGGAAATCGGTCCTCGTCCAGATGTACGCTCTGACCTCGCGGCGGATCGCGAGCGCCCTCGTGAAGGCAAAGCGCCGCGGCGTCGATGTGCGTACCATCGTGGACCGCAGACAGCTCGGTGAGGACCGCAGCGATACCAACGCGGTTGCCCGCCTAGCCTCGAGCGGCGTCCCTGTCCTCGTGGACACGGTACCCGGACTGATGCATAACAAAATCATGATCGTCGACGGTGCGACCGTCATCACCGGCAGCTTCAATTACACCTGGTCGGCCGAGCACCGCAACGCGGAAAACCTTCTGGTCATCTACGACCCCAAGCTGGCCGCTGACTACACGCAAAACTGGAACACCCGTGCGGCCGGGTCGCGGCCTCTGGCGGCAGCAGCGGAAGGTGCTTCCCCATCCACGCAAGCTGCTCCGAAAGCAGCAGCCGGACCGATCGCTGGCAACCGCCGGAGCATGATTTACGAGTGGCCGGGCTGCCCTTATTACGACAAAATTGCGACGCGCAATCGGGTCAGCTTTCCGAGCGCACGAGCGGCGGAAGCGGCCGGATATCGCCCGGCGAAGAATTGCCCGTGAGCGCGCGGGAGCAATTGCTCAAGGAGCGCTGCGCGCGGTTCGGGGCGATGATTTCGCATCTCGATCCGAAAGCGCTGACGCGACGGCAGCGGCAGGTGGCAGAACTCAGGATCGCCGGGTTCAGCTTGCAGGTTATCGGAAAGCGGCTCGGGATCAGCGCCGAGCGTGTCCGGCAGATTGAGGCGCGGCTGCGGACGCGGGCCCTTCTCCAGCGTGCGCGCGCACAGACATCTCAGGAGCGGACATGAGCGAGCGACACACAGTCGCAACTCAAGCCTTCTTGCTGAACTGCTCGACGATCCGGCGTTTCTCTTGCTCCAAAACTGCTATCAACTGGTCCTCATCCAGCAGCTCATCACGGAATTACCACCTGTTGCCATGTCTTTCCGGCGTCGCGGGTCACATAGAGCCGATCACTGATACGTCCTGCCACCGTCCATCCGAAGTCGCGCGTCACCTGGGTATCAGGGCAGCCGGTCAACTCTTCAGGTTTACGCGTGTTGGGCTTATAGGCAGAGAACCACGTGCGGCCTCCATCAGACGCTCCCAGCAAACCGAGGCAGCCGTGGTTGGGATCCGCGAATGACAGAGTCATTGGACCACTGAACCGTTCCTCTATCGGTTGCATCGACCAGGTCGTGCCGCCGTCGTCGGTGCGCGCGACCTCGAAGTTCGCGCCGACAGTATAATCGTCGTAGGCAAGCAAAACCCAGCCGTGCTCGGAATCAAGGAAAAGTATCTTGGAAATCGTCAAATCGTTAGGAGTGGGAGGAGCGACGTTCTTCCAGTCCTTGCCGCCGTCACTGGTCCACAAGATCTTTTTGCCGCCCGGAGCCACCCAACCAACACCCGGCGCTACGAGCTTGATCGACTGCGCTTGCGCCACCGAGCCCATTAGCAACAGCATCGCCAGTAAGGACACCAGTCGCAAGCTTCGTGTTCTCATCGACGCCTCTCCACAAAAAGTAGGGGGATAATGGTCATGTTCTCACCCCAGCTACTGCGTGTTTGGAACGAACACGACTCCGTACGCCGCGTTCGTTCCTTCGCCTTCTCCCACAATCTGGGTGAAGTCGTTAAGGCCTTAGGCAACTCCCTGGCCGCCCATGATGGCCGAGCTCAAGTTCAGGCAATTGTTAGTGGCTGGGTCGAAAAAGGACCCTGCCGCTGGTCCTCCTCCTCGGAATAACCGGAAACCTGTCCGTTGTCGTTAATCCCTCCCGGGTAGATGACAAAGGAAAGCGCCTGGGACAGGATTCCTAATCTTGGTCGACGATCCGGCCTCCTGAAGATTACGTAGAGATGGTCGCTTGCTACCGAGCAACTCCGGAGTCATTATTTCTCGGGGGAACTGGCGTGGCCAAGTGGTTCAGAGGGCGGAATAAAGGGTTAATACCGTGCCTGTTAGCGGTTAATCCCGTAAGTCCGGCCACGCGGGAATTCAAGCTCCTTAAAAGCCCGGGAACGTTGGGGAGTGACGAGCGGAACGACTTTGTAATTTTCGATCCGACGGTTTCCCGTCAACACGCAACAATAACCGGTCGCAAGGCTCGGTACGTGCTGACTGATCTTGGCTCTGCCAACGGGACCTACCTCAATGGACGCAAGCTCGAAAAACCAACGCGCCTCAAAGCGGGCGCAGAACTACGCTTCGGAAATAGCAGGTTTGTGTTCTCCCTAACGCCGCCGCCATACGCATCAAAGCCGGAGCGTAACCGACCATTCTCGCCACGACTCGCGGTGGAATTGGTACTCGCGGCGTTGGTCGTCGGTTTCGCCGCTACCCAATACGCACTTTATCTGAGCTACCATCGCGAGAACGCGAGCGCCATCGCGCACAGCACCGCCGCACCGCCAACCGGCGGAGTCGAACAGAAAAGCGGGCCTATGGCTACCAACCCGAGTTCCAGGATTCGGCCAGCACCGGCCAGGTGGCTCTCGCGAGTGAACCACTACCGCGCGATGGCACGCGTATCTTCGGTGACGGAGAATTCCGACCTTAGCAAGGGCGACTTCGCGCACGCTCGCTACTTAGTAAAAACCTTTCGGGAGCGTTTTAGAAACGGGACCAATCTGGGAGCCCTGATGCGCGAGGAAGACCCGGCCAATCCCTGGTATAGCGCTGAAGGTTTGGCCGCCGCCCAGTCGAGCGATATTGCCGAATGGCCGGGGCCCA
>DAHVFK010000211.1 GCA_027317055.1 Betaproteobacteria bacterium
GGTGGTGACGCGGCGATGAGCGACCTGGCGCCGGCTGCGCGGGCTCCCTTGCTGGTGCTGGGTTTCGTCTCTCTGCTGCTTGGCGTTGCCGGTGGGTTGGCGCGTCTCGGGCTGCCCGTGCCTGCCGTCGCCGCGGGAATCGCCTGGCACGGGGCGCTGATGGCGAGCGCCTTCTTCGGCACCCTGATCGCGCTCGAGCGCGCGGTTGCCATCGGGCGCGGCTGGGCCTACCTCGCGCCGGCGGCGTCCGGCGCTGGCGGCCTGGTCCTGCTGGCGGGCGATGCGCGCACGGGATTCGCGCTGCTGGTGGCGGGCGGCGCGGTGTTTGCGGTCGCATCGACCTCGATCTGGTGGCGGCACAAGGCGCTGCACACCGGCCTGCTCGCGCTCGGTGCGCTCGGTTTGCTGGCGGCGAATCTGGCGCTGCTGGCGGGCATGCCGGCAGAAGCCGCGGTGCCGTGCTGGATCGCGTTCCTGACGCTGACCATCGGCGGAGAACGGCTCGAGCTCTCGCGGCTGTCGCCGGTGCCGCGCGCCGCGCGCGCGGCGTTCGCTGCCTTCGGCCTCGCGCTGCTGCTATCGGCGTTCGCGGCGCTCGCGGCGCTCGGGCCCGCGCTGCGCGTGTGCGGCGTGCTGCTCGTCGCCTGCGCGGTCTGGCTCGCGCGCTACGACATTGCCACGCGCACGGTGCGCGCCGGCGGTCTGACGCGCTACATCGCGCTGTGCCTGCTGGCGGGATATGCATGGCTCGCGCTTGGTGGCGCACTGCTCGCAAGCGGAGCCGGGTTCGACGACGGGCGCGCGCTGTGGGACGCGGCATTGCACGCCATCCTGCTCGGGTTCGTATTCTCGATGGTATTCGGCCACGCTCCCGTCATCCTGCCGGCAGTCCTGAGGGTGGCGCTACCCTACTCGGCGATCCTGTACGCGCCGCTCGCGCTGCTGCATGTCTCGCTCGCGATCCGGCTCGCGGGGGACTTGGGCGCCAGCGCCGCGCTGCGCGCCGCGGGCGGCGCGGGCAACGCGCTCGCGATCGCAGTTTTCATCCTCACGGCCGCTGCGCTGGCGCTCCGGCGCAGCGGCCGTCTCCCTTCCAGAACCTAAGGAGGAAAGCATGAAATCCCGAATCCTCGCTGCGGCGCTACTCGCGTCCGTCGCTGCGTTACCGGTGCAGGCGCAGCAGGGCACTTACGAGGTGAAATTCATGACACCCGAGACCGCGCTGGTTGCGGCGCAGGGAGCGCTCAAAGCAGCTTGCCGGGGTTCATCAGCCCCAGGGGGTCGAGCGCGTCTTTGAGCCTGCGCATGAGCGCGAGCTCGAGCGGATCCTTGTGGCGGCGGATCTCCTCGCGCTTGAGCTGCCCGAGCCCGTGCTCGGCCGAGATCGAGCCGCCGAGCGCGTCGATCACGCCGTAGACGACGCGGTTGACCGCGCCCCGGCGACCGATCAGGTCCTCGGTCGCGGCGGCGTCGCCCATGCCGACATTGAAATGGACGTTGCCGTCGCCGATGTGCCCGAAAGCGTAGATCCGCACGCCCGGAAATTCGGCTTCCAGCGCGGCCGAGGCGCGCTCGATCAGCTCCGGCACGCGCGACACCGGCACCGATACGTCGTGCTTGACGTTGCGAAACTGCGCTTCCGGAATCGTGTCGCGGATTTTCCACAAGGCGCGCGCCTGCGCCTCGCTGTGCGCCAGTGCGACGTCTTCCAGCGTGCCGTTCTCGGCGCATTCGAGCAGCGCCTGCTCGGCGAGCGACTGCAGCGCCGCCGGCTCGCCGCTGTCGGCCAGGTCGGCGAGCACGTACCATGAATGTCGCGCCGCGAAGGGGTCGGGGCTGCCCGGAGCGTGCGCGAGAACGGCGTCGAGGCAGGCGCGCGATACGAGCTCGAACGCGCTCAATCGATCGCCCAAGCGCGCGCGCAGCCGCGCCATCAGCTCGACCGCACGCGCGGGGCTCGCGACCGCGATCCAGGCTGTCGCGACGGCCGAGGGCTTCGGGTACAGCTTCAGCACTGCCGCGGTAATCACGCCGAGCGTGCCTTCGGCGCCGATGAAGAGCTGCTTCAGGTCGTAGCCGGTGTTGTCCTTGCGCAAGCCGCGCAGGCCGTTCCAGATGCTGCCATCGGGCAGCACGACCTCGAGCCCCAGTACCTGCGCGCGCGCGTTGCCGTAGCGCAGAACGTTCACGCCGCCGGCGTTGGTCGACAGGTTGCCGCCGATCATGCAGCTGCCTTCGGCGCCGAGCGAGAGCGGAAAGAGCCGTCCCGCGTCGTCCGCCGCGCGCTGGATCTCGGCCAGCACGCACCCTGCTTCCGCGGTCAGGGTATCGTTCAGCGCGTCGAGCTCGCGGATGCGGTTCATGCGCGCGAGCGACAGCACGATCTCGCGCTTCGCGCCGGTTGGAACGGAGCCGCCGCACAACCCGGTATTGCCGCCCTGGGGCACGAGCGCGACGCCTTCGCGCACACACAGCCGGACCACCGCCGAGACCTCGGCGGCGCTCGTGGGGCGCACCACGCACTCGGCGGCGGCGCGGTAGTGCCGCCGCCAGTCGGTGAAATACGGCGCGGTATCCTGCGGCTGCGTTAGTACCTGCTTGCTGCCGACGATGGCGGCGAGGCGGGCGAGGAAGCTGTCCTGCGGCATCGATGCGATGTTCCTTGACGCGGATTTTGTCACACCTTACTTTGGAGCCGTAGCTTGAATAGTTCGAATCGAAGGAACGCGATGAATAGAATGCGCGCCCCGCTGCTGGGGCTCGTGCTTGCGCTCGCGCCGGCGTGCGCGCCCGCGCAGGCGCAGACGCACCCCGTGGTGGTCGGCGCTGCGGTGGCGCAAACGGGCCAGCTCGCCGATCTTGCGGCCGGCTACCGCAAGGCGCTGCTGCTGTGGCAGGACGAGGTCAACGGCGCGGGCGGTTTGCTCGGGCGGCGTGTCGAGCTACGGCTGATCGACGACCGTTCGGAGGCCGTCACGGCGGAGCGGCTGTACGAGCGCCTGGTGCGCGAGCACCGTGCCGACCTGTTGATCGGTCCGTTCGGATCGGCCGCGTCGCGCGGCGCGGCCGCCGCCGCCGACCGCGCGCACAGGGTGCTGATCAACGCGACCGGCGCCACGCAGTCCGTACTGAGAGCGGGGCACCGCTACGTGTTCCAGGTCGCCGCGCCGTACGCGGCCTACGGCACGGGAGTGCTCGCGATTGCGCGCCAGGCCGGGTATCACCGGCTGTTCATCCTCGCGCGTGACGATCCCGCAGCGCAGGAGATGGCGACGCACGCGGCCACGGACGCGACCCGGCAGGGCATGAGCCCCGGCGCCGGAGGCGCTCACGTGTACGCGCCGGGGCTGAGCGACTTCGAGCCACTGGTCGCAATGGCGAAAGCGGCAGGCGCCGAGGCATGGATCGCGTTCGGCGAAGCGACCGATGCGGCCGAGATGGTGAAGACCTTTAAGCGCCTCGGCTACGCGCCGCCGCTTTTCTTTGCGCAAGCTGCGGCCGACCCGCGCTTCATTGCGGCGGTCGGGCAGGACGCCGAGCGGGTGATCGGCCTCAGCGCGTACGAGCCGTTCTTCGCGACTCCGGGCAACGCCAAGTTCGTCAAGGCGTTCGAGGCCAGGTGGTCGTCGCCCCCGGGCCTGGCCGCCGCCGAAGGCTACGCGGCCGGCATGGTGCTGCAAGAGGCGGTCAGCCGCGCGGGCAGCCTCGATCAGGAGCGGCTGCGCGAGACGCTTGCCGCGCTGACGACCGAAACCGTGCTCGGCGGGTATAAGCTCGACGCCGCGAGCGGCGAGCAGCTCGGCGCGCGGCCCGCGCTGCTGCAGATCCTCAAGGGGCGGCGGGACGTCGTGTGGCCCGACGCGCTCGCGACCGCCATGTGGCAGCTGCCCTACCCCGGCTGGGCGCAGCGCGAAGTTCTGCAGAAATAGGAAGCCAGATGCCTCTGTACCGCTCATTTCTCTTTGCGCCCGGCAATCATTCGCGCCGCGTCGAAAAGGCGTTCACCGTCGATGCCGACGCGGTGATTCTCGACCTCGAGGACGCGGTGGCGACTGCGGAAAAGCCCGCCGCGCGCGAGGCGGTCGCCGCCGCGTTCGCGCAGCCGCGCCGCTGCCGAGGCTACGCGCGCGTCAACGCGCCTTCGACGCCGTACTGCTATGCAGACCTGGTCGCGGTGATCGGCCCTGGAATCGCCGGTGTGGTGCTGCCGAAGGTCGAAAGCGCGGCGGACCTGCACGCAATCGACTGGCTGATCACCAACCTCGAGCGCGAGCGAGGCGTCGCCGTCGGCTCGATCGACCTGATCCCGATCATCGAGACCGCGGTCGGGATGCAGCGCATCGACCGCGTGGTTCAGGCGCGGGGCCTGCGGCCCTACGAAGGGCGCTGGCGCGTCAGGCGACTGGCCTTCGGCGCGGCCGACTACGCAGCGGAGGTCGGCCTCGCCCCCGGGCTGGACGAGCCCGAGCTCACCGACGCGCGCGCGCGGGTGGTGCTCGCTTCGCGCGCCGCGGGTCTGGACGGTCCGCTGGACAGCCCGTGGTTCCACTTGCGCGAAAGCGAGGCTTTTGCGCGTGCGCTGGAGCGCAGCCGGCGCGGCGGTTTCCAGGGCAGGCTGTGCATCCATCCGGACCAGGTGCCGGCGGTGAACGCCGCTTACGCGCCGAGCAAGGAAGAGGTCGAACGTGCCGCGCGCATCGTCGCTGCCTTCGATGCCGCGGAAGCGAGCGGCGCGGCTGCGATCCAGGTCGATGGCCAGATGGTCGACTATCCGGTCGCACACCACGCACGCGCGGTGCTCGAAGCCGCGCGCGAGATCGACGCGCAGCGCGTGAATCCGGCTTGAGCTCCGCGCCGCCGTCGCTGCGGCCGGTCGCGCTGCCGCTCGCGGCGACCCTCGCCGTGCAGACCCTGGTCGCGCTGGCAGTGTATTGCGCGCCGGTGATGGCTCCGGTGGCGGCGCCGGCACTCGGGGTCGCCCCCTCGGCGATCGGCTATTTCATCGCCCTGGTGTACTTCGGCAGCATGCTCGGCAGCGTCACCTCCGGTGGTTGGGTGGCGCGCTTCGGACCGATCCGCGTCAGCCAGGTCGGGCTTGCCCTCAGCCTGGTCGGTCTGGCGTTGGGTGCGTCGGCATGGCTTCCGCTGGTCGCGCTGGGCGCCGTGGTGATCGGACTGGGCTACGGCCCGGCGACGCCCGCGAGCTCTCACATTCTCGCGCGCGCCACGCCTCCCGGCCTGATGGCGTTGACCTTTTCGATCAAGCAGACCGGGGTTCCCCTGGGCGGGGCGATCGCGGGCGCGCTGGTGCCGGTGATGATCCATACGCTCGGCTGGCGCGCGAGCGCGCTCGCGATCGGGCTGGCTTGTCTGGCGCTCGCTTTTGCGGTCGAGCCGGTGCGGTCGCGCTACGACCATGGACTGAACCCCAAGGCGCCCATTTCCCTGCGCTCGGCGTTCGCGCCGGTCGCGCTGGTCCTGCGCGAGCGGCGGCTGAAGGAAATGGCGCTGACCTCGTTCATCTACGGCGGGGTGCAGATCACGCTGGTCAGCTACCTGGTGACCTTCCTTACCGAGGCGTTCGCGATGCGGCTGGTGCTGGCGGGCCTGGTGATGGCGGCGTCGCAGGTCGCCAGCGTGATTGGCCGCGTGCTCTGGGGGGTGGTCGCCGACCGGGCGCTGTCGCGGCGCAGGATGCTCGGACTATTGGGAATCGGAATGGGATTTTCCGCCATCGCCACTCTGGCGGCGGGGCCGCAGTGGCCCATCTGGCTGCTGTTCGCCTACGCTGCGGTGTTCGGCGCGACGGCGGTGGGCTGGAACGGCGTCTACCTCGCCGAAGTGGCGCACCTTGCGCCGCAGGGGCAGACCAGTCAAGCAACCGGGGGATGCCTGTTCTTCACTTTTCTGGGCGTGGTGGTCACGCCGCCGCTGTTCAACGTCGTGCTGTCGCTCGCCGGCAGCTACGCCGCGGCCTACGCCGTGTTCGGGGTACCGTCGCTGGCGATCGGCGCGCGCCTGCTGCTCGCCCGCCCAAGCTAGAATCCGGCGCCATGAAGTCGGTCATCCTGGTGCACGGGCTGTGGATGCCCGGGCTCGTGATGTCGCCGCTGGCCGGGCGGCTGTCGCGGGCCGGTTACCACTGCCACCTGTTCGACTACGCCGGGCGTGAACGGCCGCTGGCCGTGAACGCGCAGCGGCTGGCGCAACTCTCCCGTGGCGTGGGCGCCGCGCATTTCGTCGGCCACAGCCTGGGCGGCCTGGTCGTGCTCGAAGCCCTCAACGCGACGCCCGCGCTCCAGGTCGAGCGGGTGGCGCTGCTCGGCACGCCGGCGCGCGGCTGCCTCGCGGGGCGCCGCCTCGCGCGC
>DAHVFK010000212.1 GCA_027317055.1 Betaproteobacteria bacterium
CCGCGCTTCGGGCGATTCGACCCCTACGCTCTGAAACACGAAGTTGCCGACCCGTGGCAAGTCGAGCGCACACACCCCGTGTACTTCAATCTGCAGGAAACGTTCGAAGGTTGGACGCAGGCGCTGATGGACCTGAACCCGCGAGAGGCATTCGTGCGCGTCGGCCAGCGCACCGCTCGGGTGAAGGCGCCCACGTTCGCGCGACCGCGCTGCACGAAAGGCGAGCTTCGAGCCGTGACCGAGCACTATTCTCAGCTCGTCCTGCGCCCACCTCAGGATCGTGGTGACCGCTCCCCTGGCAACGCCACGGCGAGTGACCCAGGAGCCGTTCGGCGAATGGTCCGACTGGGAAATAGGCTTCCTGGACCACGTGGTCGCTGAGGCGCCGTTTGGGAGTCGATTGACGAAAGGTGATATAATACATACACATTAGCGAATCGCGCTGCTGACACCATGGCGATGCGAATTGCTACTCACTATGGAAGGGCGGTTAGGACGGGGCGGCGAACCCAAAACACAATCAGACGTTCTGCAGCGATTTGAAGACGCGGTCGGCGCGATTCAGGACAGCGAGAGCTTCCGCCGCTGGTTAGACATCTCCTCCCGCTTCCACAACTACTCACTCGGCAATCAGCTTCTCATCGCCATGCAACGCCCCGACGCGACCCAGGTCGCGGGTTTTCACGCGTGGCTCAAGTTCGGGCGCCACGTCGTGAAGGGCGAAAAGGGAATCACGATCATGGTGCCGCTCGCCCGGAAGGTTGCGAACGACGAAGGCGAAGAAGAGCGGAGGGTCACGGGGTTCGGCACCGGGCATGTGTTCGATGTGAGCCAGACGGACGGCGAACCACTTCCGACATTGGCCGTCCCGACGCTCGAAGGGGAGGCCGGAGAGGAACTTTGGGAAGGGCTGAGCAGATTCGCTGCGGCCGAGCGGTTGGCGGTGAGCGTTATCGAACCGGAAAGACTGCCACGCGAGACCATGGGCTATTTCACCCCCGCGACCGGGGAGATCGTCGTCGGTGCGTACAGCCAGCGCCAACGCACCAAGACCCTCGCGCACGAGCTGGGGCACTACGTCGCCCGCGTCGACGATCGGGCCGAAAACGAATGCATCGCCGAAGGAATCGCTTACGTCGTCTGTGCCCACTTCGGCATCGACACCGGGGAGCGTTCGTTCCCGTACGTCGCGGGCTGGGCGAAGGACAAAGCGATGCTCAAGAACGTGCTGGGAACGATTCAACGCGCGAGTGCCTTCCTGATCGAAGGCGTGCGCCTCGACCCGCCTACGTCTGACGAGCCGATGAACATGCGGAATCACGACTCCGAATACCTATGACTGAACGCGAACCAACAGAACGGCCCTGGAACGTCGCGGCGATCGCGGAATTGCTGAACGTGGCTCCCGAGAGAACCGAGGACATCGCCTTTGGTCGAGGCGTGCGGTTCATGGCGGGCGAGCCCGGTGATCCCACGAACGTCGATCTCTTCAGCGCTGCGTCTTCGGCCCGAATCACGACCATGGACGCGCAGATCACGTTGCGCCACATCGAGCCTCCTGAAGTGGAGGGTGCGCAGCTCGTCTTCGCGCGGAAGTTGGATGGCGGGCAACAATTCCGGGCAACCGTCGGCTCGTCCGGCGAAGTGACGCTGATTCAGAACGTCAACGACGGGCTTCCCGGAGCCGCCGCTGCTGAGACCGCGACAACTCCAAAAACAGCAGAACGCAGCGCTCGTGAGGCGACACTCGAACGGGCTGTTCACATGCTCGTGGACGCCCTGGACCGTTGCGGTGGAGACGAACCCACGTGTCCGCACTGCGGTCCGGCCCGGACGTTCGCGGCCGAAGTTCTCGAAAGCCAGCCCAAACAGCCGCCGCCCGAGCAAGAACGGCTAACCGTGACCGGACGGGTTGGGGCCGAGCTCTCGTTTCGCACCACCAGAAACGGCGTGCTCATCGCTCGCTTCCCGGTTGCCGTTCACCGCGACGACGGAAGCACCGGATGGGAGACCGTGGTCGTGTTCGCCAAGAAGGCGGAACGGCTCCGCGGAACGCTTCGAAAAGGCCAGACCGTTGAAGTCGTCGGCTATGCCCACGAACGCGAAGTCCCCAGGCGTGATGGCAGCGTCAAGACCGTGCATGAAGTCTACGGAGCGGTCGTCAGAACCCGATAGGTCCCACCCCGCGCAGCGCTTTCTTGCGGATTGGCGAGGAGGTCAAGGGGGAAACGACAATCCGCCGATCCCCCTTGGGGGTGCCCTCTTGCTCACCATCCTTACTCATTTCTTTCTACATCAGTTTGGTGAGCGAGAGGGCGGGGGGAGTGGGCGGCAAAAGTACGAAGGACTTTTAGGACGCGGAGCGACCGGCCGCCCACTCCCCCCGCCCGCAGGGCACCCCCCGAGTCTGAAAGACTCGCTGTCCCCCTTGCCTCCTGACCGCAGGACCAAGGAGGAGTCGCGGACGATGTAGAGCCTCAACTCCTATCCGAGACTCTACAGGCGTACGAGACCGCGACCGCGTTTGACCGCTCCTAAAGCGGCTTGCTTAACCCCGGTGGACTTTCTGCTTTAGCCCTCCCCGGCTGGGTATTTTTCAAATGAGTATGTCTTCTTCTGAGTGTTATTCCTGCGCCAGATTCGGGAGGTTTGGCCTGTTGCGATGGGCTAAACCGATGGGGGCTGAAGACAAAAAAGCTGACGTCAAGTTCGAAAGCAACTTGTCATCAAGATGTCGAAATTTTTGACATCAGCCTCAACGCGCGGGATGGCTTCCGCTGGGCACGGAACCGGACGGTGTAGAGGTTGGTCAGCCCGAGGCCCCGGCGCTTCACGCGGACGAGTTCCTCCCGCTCCAGTTCACGGATGAACGTGCCGACGCTCTGCCGGCTGACGCCTATCGCCTCGGCGAGCTTTTCCTGGCCGGGGAAGCAGAGGTCGTTGTGCCAGGCGTAGGAAAGGAACATCGCGTAGGTGAGTTTTGCGCCCATCGAAAGCGTGGCGCTGCGCAGGATGAAATTCGGGACCTGGGTGAAGCCTTCCGCCGTCACCGGGTTGGGTGCTTCCAAGATGATGTTCCGTTCGTTGAGGATCTCGCCCAGCGCCTTCATCGACCGCCCTCCTCTTCTCCGTCGTCTTTTGCATCGTGCCGTGCCGGCTGCCAAGAGCCGCCCCGCACGAGCGCACGGACGAGGCTCGAATCGTCGCCGTGGTTGAGGAAGTCGTCGCGAAACAGGTCGAGCGCAAGCTGGACCATCGCGTTGCCAGTGACCTTCGCGCCATAGCGCTCCTCAAGGTCGAGCTTGAGGCGGTTCATCCACCGGACCTGATCCTGGAAGATGTCGTGCGAGTGGCGTTCGACGGTGCGCACGAGTGGTCGCTGACTTCGGAGCACGGATAGCGGTGCCTCGTGCCGTTTCGATAGGCTGCGTTCCCGTGCTGGGCCGCGGGAGCGCAACTTCGATGACGCCAGCGGGGCCTCCTCGTCGCGAGCGAGCGTGCGCTTGTCGGCACCTGTCTCCGTTGCCGCGTTGTCGCGGGACAACGTTGTCGCGTTCACGCGTTGTTCCGTTGTCAGCTGGGCAGACTCGTCAGAACGACTCGGTGCTGAAACGAAGAGACGTTGGTCGAGCGCGTCGCCCGAACCGGCTTTTTCGGTGAGGCCCAGACCGGCGAACGCACTCTTATTCATGTTGCCGCCTCCCTTCGACTCAGGTTCTGCAGACGATCCGCAGCCACTGCCTCGATTATTCGAGCGTCAATCTCCCGCTGCTTCTGGTGGAATGCCAACAGGAGCGAGTTGTCCGCGAGAATGTTCGCCTCACGCGGCATCCCGCTTGCGTGCCGATAGATCGCCGCGACCGCCTCGTCCGTAAAGGGGTGCTGCGCACCGCCTGTGGCGACCTCCCAGCGAAAGCGCAGCATCGCGTGCAGCTCGTCCACCGAGAGTGACTCAAGCGTCGAGGCCATCACGACCCGGCTACGGAAGTTGCGCAATGCCGGGCGCGCGAGCGTGTTCCGCAGCTCGTCCTGGGCAAAGAGGACGAGTTGGAGCAGCTTCGCCTCATTCGTTTCATAGTTGATGAGCTGGCGGAGTAGCTCCAGCAGCGGCGGACGCAGCGTTTGGGCCTCGTCGATGATGAGCACGACCGTCTTCCCCTCAACCGCTGCCTTTGCCCAGAGATGCGCTTTGAAGAGGTCGAGCGTCCCTTTGAAGCTGCGGTTCGTTCGGGGCGTGCCGAGTTCCTGCGCAATCGTGCGAAGCAGGCTGTTCGGCGTCGGGTAGTTGGGGTTGATGAGCAGAGACGACAGGAAACCGGCGTCAAGGAATTTCTGGTGGAGCAAGCGTGCGAGAGAGGATTTGCCTGCCCCGGTGTCTCCGAACACGACCGCGAGGCCCTTTCGGGCGCCTACAACGAACGCCGTCTTCTCAAGGGCGGTGGAATGGGTCGAGGTCAGGAAGAAATACCGCGGGGACGGGACGGTTGAGAACGGTTCTTCTTTGAGGCCAAAGTAGGCCAGGTACGGCAACTCCATACGTTGTGCAGCCGAGTTCGTCCAAGTTGGTTGTCCGTCTGGGCGAGATGGTGCACTCTTCATTATAGAACATTCGTTCGCCTTATTGTCAAGTGGCAACTTTGCCGGAGTGACTTACGCGGAGGCGGGCTGGCCGCTAGAGTCTTCGAAGCTACCCCACGGTTAGGAGGCCGCCAGCGGAAGAGCGACTCATCTCGCTCGTGGAAGCGTCAGCGCGCAGTGGACTCAGTGCAGGCTTCCTGAGGAGGCTTTGCAGGCAGGAAACCATCCGGGCCACGAAAGTCGGCCGGGACTGGTTGACCACTTGGGACGCTGTCGCCGACTACCTCGCCGATGCGGAGAAGCGAAGCCGGAATCCGCACAAACGGAACGCTTGAAGTTGTTCCTCTAGCGGAACTACAATGAGGGCACCTGAAGCGCAAATCGCGCGGAAGAGGAGGGCGCCATGACCGACGGTGCGGGCAGCGGTAGCTAGACGCTTCGGTACTTCAATCGGAGACGGCGGGCCCACACCCGCCGTCTTTTGATGCCTACCAGTCCCACACCAGCGTGTAACGTTGGCCCTGAGACGGGTCGGGATCTGCGTAAGAAATGCACTGTCGACCGTCAGGCAGTCCGCGAACTGGCAAGGCCCGGCTGCCCGGCACACCCGGGCGAACGAGGCGAGCGCTGCGGACAGGACGCTCCGGCGGCAGGATGATCTTGAGCGAGAGCCGATGAGTCGGATGGTAGAGTTCGGCCTCGAGCCAGCACTCCGAGGGCGAGATGAAGCCGTTCTTGATGGCTCTCTCGACGGAAACAGTCAGTTCCTCGCCCTTACGGTAAGCATGCGGCAACTTCACTGTGCTTCGAAGGCGTGGGCCGACGAGTTGCCGTCGGGCGAAGCTCCCCGGATGTACTTCATGCGCTGAGAACGGTATCCCGTTGCCCCAGCCGTACTCCTCGAAGGTCGAAATGCCGTCTTGGAGGAAGCGCACCCGCTCCTTCTTCACGAAGATTGCGTCACGTCCCTCTTGGTCCGTCAGTTCGAGCGTCGCCTCGTAGTCGAGGACTTCGTATATAGGTTTGGATTTCTGTTCCTTTCTCATAGAATAGTGAACTATGCTCTGGAATGGTGCGGGCACTTCACCTTCGCTCCAAAACAGCAGCCGAGTCCGAGAGCCTACTGCGCACGATAGTGCCTTTCGACCCATGGGCCCCGCCTCGTCGCTTCAAGCCGGCGCGCTAAGAGAGCGTTGAGCACATCGGACGGAAGTGAAGCAGGTTCGCCGGCCGCGAGTATCTCACGGGCCACATCGTCGATTGCCGAAACGGGTTGTGCGCCTATGATCGCGACGAACCACACGTCCTCAAACTGCTTGAGCCGGTAGATCGATAGGTCACATTGATTGGCCAAAATCGTCTCCTGAAGTGTCTGGTAAGCCTGACCAGACTGGTGTTCTCCTCGGAACCGCGCCGCCCGAACATACGCTTCCGGCTTGCTCTCCTTCGATCGATTTCCTGGCTGACTCTCCTGTGATGACATATTGAATGCATGTCTATTATATCACATAGCGTTCTGACATAGATTCGGAGGACAACGGAAACTGGCCTGCTCAACATGTTGCGGCAGCCTATAAGACGCGAAATGACGTGCTATGGGCCGTTTTCGCCGGCAACGGCGTACGGGGCGCGAGCCTCGCCGAGGCTGCGCATCGTCGTCGCAAATTGTTTATTGTGCGACATGCCGAGCGTGGCCCGACATTAGAGAGACTGTCCACACCGCCTTTGCGTGTCTCAACAGTTACGACGGTCACCCCCGGCGCAGTACGATCGAAGCTGCAAGTG
>DAHVFK010000213.1 GCA_027317055.1 Betaproteobacteria bacterium
GCCTCATGCTCGGCATGCGCGGCGAGCCTGAAGGTGCGCGACCGCGTGCTGGTTGCACGCGATCCCGCCTCGCATTCGTACTTCGACGAGGTGTACGAGGTGATGCGCCTCGGCAACCATGCGCGTGGCACTTGGGACATTTTTTACAAAGAGCAGGCCGCGGCGGTCGAACGCTCGCTGCACGAGGGTGAGGTACTCGTTGACGTCGGTTGCGGACCGGAGCTTCCGTACCGCAAGAACGGCGCTTACGTGATCGGGGTCGACGCGTCGTTCCACTCCATCAGGGCGAACGAGGCGGTCGACCTGAGGGTGTTCGCCTCGGCGGGGGAGCTACCGCTTGCAGACCGCGCGGCTGACGCGATCGTCTGCTTCTATTCGATCCACCATATGACGGGCGGGACGGTTGCGGACAACCGGGACATGGTGGGCAGAGTGTTCCGCGAGTTCGCGCGGGTGCTGACGCCTGGCGGGCGACTGATGATCTTCGATATGAGCCCCTGGATGCCCTTCGCGGCGCTGGAGGAGCTGGCCTGGAATCCGGCGAAGCGGCGCCTCGGTGACAGCCTCGACATGTTCTTCTGGAAAGATCGCTCACTCGAGCGCCTCTGCAGGGAAGCTTTGCCCGGCGCCTCGTTTTCCAAGATCCGGTACGGCAGGGGGCCTTTCCAGACCTTCCCGCCGATCTTCAGCAAGCCCGGGCTGCGCTTCCCGAGGTTTCTATACCCCTTCGATATAAACCTGTACGTGTGGCAGTCGGCACGCGACGCCGCCCGAGCCTAGATCACCTCGCGCAGCACCCCGAAGCACTCGGCCGCGGGCACGCCCACCGTCTGTCCCCGCAGCGCCGCCAGCCGGCGGGCCCCCTCCACCGACCTGGAATGCGGCGCAGGCCGCATCTCGTCCCCGTAGGCCTCGAGCGCCCGGAGCTTGCGCTCTAGCTGCCCGGTGATCTCCACGAAGCGGTTCGGCACGAACGGTTCGCCGATCCCCGGAGGCGCCCAATCCGTGCTCGACAGGATCTCGTAAGCGAGGATCGCGTGCACCGGCGAGCCCGGCGCGGGCCGAAGCGCGGTCGCAGCGGCCCTAAAGCTCGTCTGGTGGTCAACGTTGAGGTTGCCGCCGTGGCTGACGTACACGATCTCCGGCCGCACCTCGCCGATCGCGCGCTCGACGGCGCCGACGATTTCGAGCAGGGGGACGGTGTCGCTGCGGTTCTCGGGGAAGCCGCCGAAGCGCGGCGCCTGCGCGCCGAGAATTCGTGCGGCCTTGCCGGCATTTACTCGTCGCGCAGTGTCCCTGCCGGTGCCGTCGCCGAACAGAACGAGGACGTGGACCACGTCGCTCTCGTCGGCGTGGCGCGCAATCGTTCCGCCGCAGCCGAGCGCCTCGTCCAGGCCGTGCGGTGCGATGACGAGAACGCTGCGGGCCATGTGACGGCGGCTATGCGCCGTAGAACTTGTTGACCGCTTCGGCGGTGTAAGCGACCTGATCCTCGGTCAGGTGCTGGTGGTGCGGAAGCGCCAGCACGCGGTCGCACTGGCGCTCCGCCACGGGGAAGTCGCCTTTCCCGTAGCCGAGCTTCTCAGCTGCCTTGTGGAGGTGCAGGGCCGTGCCGTAGTACACCAGCGACTCGACGCCGCGCTGAGCGAGGTAGTTCTTGAGCTTGTCCCTTGCGTCGGCCTGCGTGATGAACATGACATAGGAGTTGTGCTCGTGCGGCTGCTCGGCCGGGATGCGGATCGGACCCTGCTTGATCAGCTTCCGGTACAGCTCGACGTTCTTGCGCCGCCGGTCGACGATGCTCTTCAGCCGGCCGAGGCGGTACTTGAGCACCTCGGCGTTTAGCGAATCGAGCCGCGAGTTGACGCCGTACAGGACGCAGGAGTCGCGCGATTCCAGCCCGTGCGTGCGATACAGGCGTACCTTGCGCGCCACTTCGTCGTCGTTGGTGGACATGAATCCACCGTCGCCCAAGGCATTTAGGTTCTTGAGCGGGTGCGCCGAGAATGCTGCTGCATGACCGAAGCTGCCGCCGTGCTTACCGTGGTAGTACGCGCCCATGGTCTGCGCCGCGTCCTCGATCACGAGCAGCTTGTGGTTGCGCGCTATTTCCATGATGGCGTTCATGTCCGCAATGCGGCCGGTCCAGTGCACCGGCATGATTGCCTTGCTGCGGGGCGTGATCGCGGCCTCGACCTTGCCGGGGTCCATGTTCTGGTCGTCGCGCACGTCGACGTACACCGGTTTGGCGCCCACGTGCACGATGGACCCGGTGGTGGCGACGAACGACACGGGGGTGGTGATGACCTCGTCTCCCTTGCCGATTCCGTGGGCCCAGAGCGCCATCATCAGGGCGTCGGTGCCGGAGTTGAGACCTACCACGTGCT
Source organism: Betaproteobacteria bacterium (assembly GCA_027317055.1). Lineage (GTDB taxonomy): Bacteria > Pseudomonadota > Gammaproteobacteria > Burkholderiales > SG8-39 > DAHVFK01. The sequence continues at coordinate 2,388 of DAHVFK010000213.1, forward strand.
TGGCGCCGACGTACTTCGCGGCCTGCTCTTCGAATTCGCTCACCTCCTGGGTAAGCACAAAGTGGCCCTGCGAGACGACGCGCTCCACGCAGGCGAGGAGCTCGGACTTTTCCTCCTCGTAGCGCTGCTTGAGGTCGATGAACGGGACTTTGATGGCGGTCATGGTCGGGCTTTGCCTGCGTAGAAGTTTCGGACGGTTTCGACGACGCAATCCATTTCTTCCCGGCTCAGGTGCTGGTCCACCGGGAAGGTGATGCATTCCTCGGCGTGCCGGTCGGTGACGGGAAAGGCGCCGGTCTTGTAGCCGAGGTGCGCCAGGGCCTTTTGCTGGTAAAGGGGGATGGGGTAGTGCACCTTGGCCTCGATGCCCTGTTCGATGCAGTACTTCACCAGCTCGTTCCGCCGCTCTGCGAACAGGATATAAAGGAGGTACACGTGCTTCGTGCGCGCGTTGCGGGGCGGGATGCGCGCGCCGCGAACGTCCTTGAAGGCGGCATCGTAATAGGCCGCGTTGCGCGCGCGCTGCTCGACGATGTCGCGCGTCTGACGCACGATGTACTTGCCGACCACCGCCATGGTCGAATCGAGTCTCGTGTTGTAGCCGAGGATCTCCATCTCGTCGCGGTTCTTCAGGCCGTGGTTGCGCAACAGCCTGCTCATGCGCGCCATCTCGTCGTCGTCCGTGACGATGACGCCTGCGTCGCCCCACACGTTAATGATTTTCAGGGGATGCATCGAAAACGCCGCCGCCGCCCCGAAGGTGCCCGCCTTCCTGCCATCAAGTTCCCCGAGCAGGCTCTGGCAGGCGTCTTCCACGACCGGCAGAGCGTGCTTGGCGGCGATTTGCATGATGCGGGGCATGTCGGCCACGTCGCCCGTCAGGTGCACCGGCATGAGCGCCTTGGTGCGCGGGGTGATCGATGCCTCTAGCTGGTCGACGTTCAGGCAGAAACTGTCGTCGCAGTCGACGAACACCGGCTTCGCACCCACCTCGTTGATGGCGCCCACCGTAGCCCAGAAGGTATTGGCGCAGGTGATGACTTCGTCGCCGGGGCGGATGCCGAGCGCCTTCAGCGGAATCTTGCAGGCGTCCGTGCCCGAGCCGACTCCGATGGCGTGCTTCACGCCCAGCATGGCGGCGAACATTTCCTCGAACTCGCCCACCGGCTTGCCCAGGGTGAAGTCGCCGCTTCTTACCAGCTCGCGCAGCTCGGCGAAGATCGGCTCAGGGTCGGCGTACTGCTGGGCGAGCGGCGAATAGCGCACGCGCATCGTGGGGTTGCTCATCGATTGCCCTGTGTCCAGCCGCCCCGCGGGCGGCGCGAGTAAGATTTAGAACGGTCCCTTGAAGAACGGATCCGGCACGTCGATCGGCAGGCCTTTGCGCTGCACTTCGAGCTCGGCGACCGCGGCTTCGATCCGATCCTGATCGACGCACAGTTCGGTGCCCGCTTCGCGCAGGATGCGGGCTGCATCCGGGTAAATCCCCGGAATGAGGCCCCGCGAACTCGGCGTCGGATGGTCGGGTAGGCCGATGCGCACGGGCGCTGCCTTCAGCGCGTCGTAGCAGTTCACTACGGTTTCCGACACGATCTCGGCACCGATGCCGAACTTGCGGAATCCCGTATCGACGGTCATGAGCCGGCCAGTGCGCGCGACCGACGCGAACACGCGGTCGAGTATCAGCGGGCGCACTACCCGAAGGTCAAATACGGTCGCGGAATAACCGAGTTTTTCGAGTTGCTCGGCCGCGCGAACCGCCTCGAGCGTCATGTACGAGGAGGAAACTATGGTCAGGTCCTTGCCCTCGTGCACGGCGCGTGGACCGTCGAGCGCCTCGGCGTAGTAGCCGGAGGGCACTTGCCCCCGGGCGTAGTGGCACCAGCGGTGCTCGATCATGATCACCGGGTTGTCGTCCTCGACCGCCGCCACGGCCATCCCCTTGGCGTCCCGCGGGTAGGTCGGCATGACCACCTTGAGCCCCGGGACAAGGGCGAACATCGTCTCAAGGCTCTGCGAGTGCTCCGGTCCCTGGCCCCAGCCGCGCCCGACCACGAGCCGGATCACGAGCGGCACGCGGTGCCGCCCGCGGCTGATGTAATGCGCCTTGGCGGCGTTGTTCACGATCTGCTCCATCGCGAGCAGCGCGAATTCCACGCGATGGAAGCTGAGCACTGGGCGCTTGCCTACCATTGCTGCGCCGATGGCGACACCGGTCAGCGCGTTTTCGGCGACCGGCATTTCGATGATGCGTTCCTTGCCGATGTGCTTCGACAGCCCCGCGATGGTGCCGTACACGGAGGAGGGGTCGGCGACACCCTCCGCGAAAAAGATCACCGACGGGTTCTTGATCGCGACCTCGGTGAGCCCTTCGCGGATCGCATCCCCGGTGCTGATGGTGCGCAGTTCCGATATTGCCGTGCTCACGCGTAGACGAACTGCGAGGCCTGCGAGGGGTCCGGCAGCGGCGCTGCTCTGGCGAACTCGAATGCGTCATCGATTTCGCGCTGCATCTCCTCTTGCGTCTTCTGCAGATCCCGTTCGTCGAGGTCGCCGGAGGAGGCGAGCTTTGACTTGAGGCACTCGATCGGATCGCGCGCCCTCCACTCCAGATATTCCGCCTCCGTGCGGTATCCGAGCTGGTTGTCGAAATTCGGGCCGCAGTGCTCGCGCCAGCGGTAGGTGTTGAAAACCAGGAACACGGGGCCCTTGCCGGAGCGGGCGTGCTCAGCCGCCTCGAGGGAAGCCCGCAGCACCGCCTCGACGTCGTTGCCGTCGGCGCTTAGCACCTTCATCGCGTGCCCGCTCACCACCTCGGCAAGCGGTCGCGCCGGTTGTCGCTGCGCAAGCGGCGTGTAGACTGAATAGAGATTGTTCTCGCACACGAAAAGCACGGGCAGCTTGTTGAGGCTGGCGAAGTTCGCGCTCTCGTGGAATACGCCCTCCTCTACCGACGCGTCCCCGAAGAACGCCACCGAGACGCGGTCCGCGCCGTCGATGCGGTCGGCCAGGGCCGAGCCGACCGCAAGCGGGATGGAGCTTGCGACGATGGGCACGCTTGCGATCATTCCCTTCTCGGGATCGGTCAGATGCATGGAGCCGCCGCGGCCGCCGATGCACCCCGCCGCCTTGCCGTAAATCTCGGCGAGCATCGGCCTGAGATCGCCGCCCTTGGCGAGGTAGTGCGCGTGGCACCGGTGGGTGCTGAACACCCGGTCGGCTGGACGCAGCGCCTGGCACACGCCTACCGCGGCAGCCTCCTGCCCTACGGACAGATGTATCGGACAGCGCATTTCCTGCTCGGCGTAACGTGCCGCAATCGTCTCCTCGACGAGGCGGATGAAAAGCATTTCGTGCAGCAGCTTCTGCGCTGTGGGGGTCTGGGAAACGGTTAGATCGGTCAAGCGGGGCTCCCCTTCGTGCCGGTCAATATTAGCATGCAACCAGAGAGTGCCGCGCGGTTCCAGGAGCGCTCTCGCGGGGCGGCAGCTACAATATCGCGGTCCATGAGCTTCGCCGTTCCCTACACCGATCTTGCCGACGCGTCGAAGCGTCTGATGAGCGAACTGTCGGCCGCGTTCCAGCGGGTCGCCGGATCCGGACGCTACGTTCTGGGGCCCGAGCTCGCGGCCTTCGAAGCAGAGTTCGCCGCCTATTGCGGCGTGCGCTACGCGGCCGGTACCTCGAGCGGCACGGCGGCGTTACTGTTGACGCTGCGCTCGCTCGGCCTGCCGACGGGCGCGGAGGTTATCACCGCGTCCAACTCGTTTGTCGCGACCGCGGCCGCGATCGCACTTTCCGGGGCTACGCCCGTATTCGCCGACGTCGGGGACGACGGCAACATTGATCCCGCGGCGATCGAGGCAGCGATCACGGCGCGCACCGCCGCGATCGTTCCGGTCCATCGCACCGGGCGTCCGGCCAAGATGCCGGAGATCTTGGAAATCGCAGGCCGGCGCGGACTGTACG
>DAHVFK010000214.1 GCA_027317055.1 Betaproteobacteria bacterium
CGAGCGGATCATGACGCTGCCGCCTGGCGCAGGTAGCGGAAACGCTCGTAGTCGTGCACGGCCGCTGTCGCCATTGCCTGGCTGGATAGCTCGTCAAACACGGCAATCCCGGCTTCCATCGCCTGCAGCCGGCTGGCGCGCCTGCGATCCTCCAGCTCGGCTTCTCCGTTCGCCCGTAGCGCAAGGCTCAGATGCGTACGTCCGCGCAAAGCTTCCTTCGCTCGCACGGCGGCCTCCACGAAATTCCCGAGCATGTCGACCTCCTTGTAGCTCAGAATCACCGCAAGGTTCACGTGCATCAGAATGGCATCCGAATGCACGTTGTCGGCGAGCAGCTCGAGGATCTCGCGCATCACCGCGCCCCTGTTTCTTTGCAGCACGTTCGCGGGCACGTCGATGGGATTTGCAATGCTCGCGCCTGCCGGCAGCCCCAGATGCGTGAGTGCCTCGGTCGCCGGCGCATCGAGCGGCGCAACGTCAAGGCCGCGCCGCGCAAGGTAGTCGGTGGCGAGCACGCTCGCCCCTCCTCCGTTGCCGAGCAAAAGCACCCTGCCGGTGGGTGGCGCCTCTCTGGGCGTGAAAGCCTGGAAAGCGACCAACACGTCGAGGAAATCCTCAAGCGTGTCTACCAAGACGCTGCCCGTTTGCTTTGCAAGCGCACGCCAGATCTGATCGTTGCTCGCAAGCGAGCCGGTGTGCGACGCCGCGGCGCGTTGTCCTTGGCGAGTGCGGCCTCCTTTGAGGATGACGACCGGCTTGGTGGCCCGAGCTCCGCGCAGCAAGTCGAAGAAACGCCGTCCGTCCCGGATGTGCTCGAGGTAGGCGCCGATCACGCCTGTGGCGGGGTCGGCGAGAAAATACTCGAGCAGATCGTCGGGACCCAGGTCGGCGCAGTTGCCCAGAGAAACAACTTCGCTGTAACGTAAGCCGCGAACGCGGCCGCGAAGAACCATGTCGATCGAGAGTCCTCCGCTCTGAGACATGACCCCCACCGAGCCTTGAACGTCCGGGCCGCCCGCGACGAATGTGAGCCGTCCGCGCGTTGAGTGGATCCCCATGCAATTGGGCCCGAGTAGACGCATTCCGCCGCTTCGCGCCGCATCGAGGAGCGAATTCTCCAGCTCGCGCCCCCCTTCGCTCTCAGCGAAGCCGCTCGACATCACTTGGGCGAAGCGCACGCGGCCCGCCGCTGCCGCAAGTAATCCCGGCACCTTCTCCCCCGCCACAGCGACGATGGCGTAGTCGATTGGCTCGGGCGTTTGTGCCAACGAGGGAAACGCTTGCAGGCCTTCGATGGCCGGTTCGCTGGGATGAATCGGGTAGATCGAGCCCGAGAAGCCGGCCTGGCGAAGCATTCGGATAAAGCGGTTGCCCTGAGCGGCAGAGTTGGCCGACGCACCGACAATCGCGACCGTCCGAGGTCTGAAGAGCGGCGTGAATCGATTGACGCCTTCGCTCATGCGACCTCACCGGGTTTCATGCGCGGGCCCTTCAGCGAGAATCAGGCGTGCGTCCACCGCCACGATCGCACTGGAGGAAACGATCAGCGGGTTGATGTCGACCTCGGCGATTTCGTCCGCCAGATCGAGCAGCAGCCCGCCTGGTCCGCCGATTGCCATGAGCGCAACGATGAGAAGAGTTTCCGATGCAGGGGCGCGCCCGCGTGCGCCGCTTAGCACCGGCGCCGCACGCAATTCATGAATCATTTCCTTCGCGTCCAGTACGGTGATCGGACAAATCCGATACGAAACGTCCTGAAGAATTTCCACGAAAATCCCTCCGAGCCCGAACATGACGAGCGGCCCGAAGCTCGCATCGATCACCCCCCCGATGACAACTTCCTGCCCGGACGGCGCAGTCTCTTCGAGGAGATACCCATCTATGCCGAGTCGCCTTGAAGCCGCTTGGTCACGCATCCCCTTCATTGCGTCTCGCACTGCCGCGCCGTTAGCCAAATTCGTCCGTACCCCCCCGGCCTCGGATTTGTGCACGAGGTCGGGAGAAATAAGTTTCAGCACGAACGGAGCGTTAAGGCTCCCAAGCGCCGGCTCGATTTCTTCGACGCTCCGGATAACAGCTGAACGGGGAACCGCGAGCCCGTAGCGCGACAGGATCTGCTTGCTGGCATTCTCGGCGAGCGCGCGTCTTCCCAGCCCACGCGCCTCCGCGATCAGCTTTCTAACGCCTGGTGGATGAAGATTCGCCGTTTGCATCTCGAGCGCCGAGGAAGAAGACATTTCGTGGCAACGAACCCGATCAAGTCCGCAGGATTACGGCAACATCGCCCTCGGCGATCGGGGCGTTTTCGGCCACACGAATCTCGGCGACAACACCGTCCTCCGTCGCGGTTAACGGGATTTCCATCTTCATCGACTCCAGGATGATCAGCGTGTCGTCTTCGGCCACGGTATCGCCCACTTTCACGACGATCTTCCAGACGGCGCCGGCAATCTCGCTTCGTACCTCGACCATTGCCATCGTGCGCTCCGCCGCCTCAGTAGCTCGTGGGCCAGCACCGAAGACGATGCTCCCCGATGCCGTTCGTCGTTTGCCGAAACCTCACCCGAAGGATGTCCTTCAGATAGGAACGGGTTTCACGCGGATCAATGATTGCCTGCGTTTCGTACAGTCCGGCGAGCGGCCACGGTGCGCTATCCTGAGCAATCTGATTGACCAGTTGCCTGAAGCGCTCAGGGTCGTCCTCCTGACGCAGCCCATATAGGACGTTGACGCCAGTGCCCGGATCCATGAATCCGAAGTCGGCACTCGGCCACGCCGCGGCTTCATCCGAATTTCTGCCACCACCCATGTTGAGGTATGCCTGCCCGTAGTTCTTGCGCATGGTGATGGAGATCCGAGGAACACTGGTCAGCGAGAGCGCGTTCATCCAGTTCATGATCCGACCGGGCGCTCCGCGCTTTTCCCCCTCCAGACCGATCAGGAATCCGGGCTGATCGACCAGGAAAATGATCGGAACGTTGAATGAGTCGCACAGGACAAGAAACGAAGTTGCTTTCGCGCACGCGTCGACGTCGATGGCGCCTCCCCTGAACTTGGGGTTGTTGGCAATGACCCCCACCGTGTGCCCGTTGACCCGCCCTAGCGCCGTCACCAGGGACTTGCCGAATCGTTCCTTCAACTCGAACATGCTTGAAGCGTCCAAGACGCACTTCACCACTTCACGCGAGTCGTAGACCTGCGTGCGGGACTCAGGCACAAGATCCAGAATCCTCGTGATCGGTTCGTCGGAGCCCTCGGGTACCGCCGCACGCGGGGGCGGCTCACCGTTGTGACTAGGCAGATAGCTCAAGAATTTCTTTACCGCGTCGAGCGCCTGCTCATCGGTGTCCACGGCGAGATCGACGCGCCCCGTCGTGCCAGTGTGCAGCTTCCAGCCACCGAGCTCCTCTGCGTCTACGGGTTGCCTTATCGCAAGCGCGGTTACGCGGCTGCTTGCGACCGCCATGGTGGCGCCCTTGCGCATCACCACGAAATCGGAAAGGCACGCATACCAGGTCGAGGATCCGTAGCAGCTGCCCAGAAGCGCGGAGACCCACGGCGTTCGGCGGTCGCGAAGATATTCGATGGGGTCCTGCCCGAGAATTGCGCGGCCCGCCGCGCCCATACGATCGGGCATGCGCGCCCCGGCGGACTCACCCAGAAGCACGAGAGGCATGCCGGAGTCGTTCGCGACCTGTTTCACATGCTTTATCTTCTTGCCGTTGACCACGCTGCTGGACGCGCCCAGCACTGTGAAGTCATTCGAGACCAATGCGATCGGCCTGCCTTGCACGGTGCCGTATCCGGCGACCTTTCCGTCGGCGGGGCTCTTGTCGCGCGCTTCCGGACGGTGCGAGGTGGCGAGCAGTCCCGACTCGATGAAGCTCCCTGCGTCCAAAAGGTAGTCAATTCGCTCGCGCGCGTTGAGAACTCCCTGGGCGCGGCGCGCAGCCAGCTTCTCCTTCCCACCCATGCGCAGCGCGTGGTCTTTGCGTATCTTTAGCTCTTCCAGATGCGCTTCAAACGCCATGGTCGATCCGGCTAATAGTTGAAAACGACAAGTCGTTCTTCGGTCATGTCACGCACGGCGCGTGCAGGCCCTTCGCGGCCCACGCCGCTCTTACCTACGCCCCCGTAGGGCGTCTGATCCGGCCGGAACGTCGACGTGCCGTTGACGATGATTCCGCCGCAGCGCAACTCACGAATGACGCGCATGACCGTCCGAGTGGAATCAGAGAACAGGCCGCAGTTAAGGCCGAATCCGGACCGGTTGATCCAGTCAATCACTTCGCCGAGATCCGAGTACGGACGCACCACGATTACCGGGCCGAAGATTTCCTGGCACACCACCTTCATGTCCGGTGTCACGTCCGTCAGGGCCGTGGGTTCGTAGAACGCGTCTTTGCGCCGGCCACCGCAGAGTACTTTCGCGCCGGCTGCACGGGCCTCCTCAACCCACGCCTCGACCCGCTCCGCTGCCGCACGGTTGATGAGAGGACCAACATCAGTGTCCGGACTCATCGGATCCCCCAGCCGCAGCGCTTTCATGGTCTGCAGGAACGGATCCATAAAGGCGGTGAGCCTGTCTTGATGGACGAACAGGTTCTGAACCGAAACGCAGCTTTGCCCGGCAAGGCGCGTGCCATTCAGGGCGCACATCGGCCCGGCCTTCGCGGCGTCCGCATCCGCATGAACGATGTTCGGACCCAATCCTCCCAGCTCGAGCGTCACGCGCCTGAGCCCCGCTGCCGCTTTCACGGAAAGGCCCGCGCGGGTGGAACCGGTGAACGAGATGAAGTCGACGCGCTCGTCGCGTACCAGGGCCTCGCCAACATCCGCCCTGCCGTGGACAAGATTCAACACGCCCGGCGCCGCACCGGCATCGACAAACGCCTGGGCGAGCATCTGGATGCAAGTCGGTGCCTCGGGCGGTGCCTTGAAGACGACCGCATTGCCCGCCGCAATGGCCGGGCCGATCTTGTGGCACGCCATGTTGAACGGCGCGTTGAACGGCACAACGGCTCCGACCACGCCTACCGGAAACCGCAGCAGAAGTGCGAGTTTCCCAGCCCCGAGTTCGCTACCGTCGAGGGGAACGTGCTGCCCCTCGATGCGAATGGCCTCCTCCGCACAGAACCCGAGCGTCTCGGCCGAGCGCTTGAGCTCGGCTCTCGTATCCTTGAGCGGTTTTCCGGTCTCACGAGTGATCGACTGCGCGATCGCTTCACTGCGCTCAAGGACCAGGGCCCTGACTCGTCTGAGGAGATCCGCTCTCAGGTGACCCGCGACGGCAGCCGCAGGTTTGGCCGCTACGGCAGCCCGTACTGCGTCGCGCACGTCGTCAGGCGTCGCGACCGCGACCTGGCTAACGCTCGCTTCACTATAGGGATCAATGACCTCGAGCCGCGCGCCGGTCTTCCGCCATTCGCCACCGATCAGGCAGGGAACGGGACCGCCGAGTGCACTGACCGAAGAGGCGCTCCGCACGGTCGACCTCAGCCGTTGGGGAGGTATCGCCTGCCATAGCCCGGCTCGCGATGAGGTGTGGGCGGGAGCTGCCATGCCCCGGTAGATGGCACCGCGATGTCACCATTGACGTGCACGTCCAGGACCACAGGCTTGCCAAGCTGAATCGCGTGGGCGAACGCGTCCTTGAAGTCCTTCCCGTGCGTGACGGTTACGCCTTCCACCCCGTAGGCACGCGCCATGGCCGCAAAGTCCGGGTTATAGGGGCGCTCCTTCTGATAGAACATCGTTCCCAGCTCGCGCCCCTGGAACATCCCCTTCTGGATGTCGCGAATAGATGTCCATCCAAAGTTGTTCCAGATCACCCACACAGCCGGGATCTCGTATTCAACCGCGGTCGAGAGCACGTACGGAGTCATGCTGAAGCCCCCGTCTCCGCAGACCGCCACGCAGGTGCGCCGCGGCGCGGCAAGCTTTGCGCCCAGCACGCCGCACACCGCGAAGCCCATACCGCCGAATCCATATGCGTTCAACAGGGTCTGCGGCCGGCGCGCCTCCCAGAACTGCATGAACCAGTTGTGATGCGCGCCGACATCCGGGAGCACCACCGCGTCATCAGGAAGCAGCGTCCGGATCGTTTCGACGATCTGGCGGGGGTGAACAGGCGACGTGACGCCGGAAAAATTCTGCTCAATGTGCGCGGTCCAGCTCTTACGCCAGCTCGCGATATCAACATGCCAAGACGCGAGAGTGTCTGCCGCCGGCGCACTGCGTCGCCCAAGCTCGGCAAGGACTTGGCGTAGAAAGGTCTTGATGTCGGCGGGGATGCCCAAGGCGACCGGGT
>DAHVFK010000215.1 GCA_027317055.1 Betaproteobacteria bacterium
GCTCGGACGCGTCCAGGCTGACGATCGCCTCCGAGATTTCGGTGTTGATGCTCTCCACCGCCCGCAGCACGCCCTTGCCGCAGTAGCGTTGCGGATAGCCGTCGCGCAGCTCGATCGCCTCGCGGCTGCCGGTCGATGCGCCCGAAGGCACCGCCGCGCGCCCCATCACACCCGACTCGAGCAGCACGTCGGCCTCGACCGTGGGGTTGCCGCGCGAATCGAGGATCTCCCTCGCGACGACGTCGACTATCGAGCTCATGAGTGGTTCCCTTTGAGATTGTTTTCGGCAAAGCCGTTCTTTTTCACCGCGCGGTCGAGCTCGGCCAGCGTCTCGAGCAGCGGCCGCATCATAGCGAGCGGCCAGGCATTCGGGCCATCCGAAGGCGCCTTGTCCGGGTTCGGGTGGGTTTCCATGAACAGACCCGCCACGCCGCTTGCGACGGCGGCGCGCGCCAGCACCGGCACGAACTCGCGCTGGCCGCCCGAGGACGTCCCCTGCCCGCCCGGCAGCTGCACCGAGTGGGTGGCGTCGAACACCACCGGGCAGCCCGTCTCGCGCATGATCGAAAGCGACCGCATGTCCGACACCAGGTTGCCGTAGCCGAAGGCAAAGCCGCGCTCGCATACCATGACGTTGTCCGCGCCGCTCGCTTGTTTCGCCTTGTCGACCACGTTCTTCATTTCGTGCGGCGACAGGAACTGCCCCTTCTTGATGTTCACCGGCCGCCCCGCCGCGGCCGCGGCGCGGATGAAGTCGGTCTGGCGGCACAGGAACGCCGGGGTCTGCAGCACGTCGACCGCCGCGGCCGCCGGCGCGACCTCCTCGGCGGTGTGCACGTCGGTCAGCACCGGCAGTCCGAGCTGGCGCTTGACCTCGGCCAGGATCTTGAGCCCGGCGTCGATGCCCAGGCCGCGGAACGACGCACCCGATGTCCGGTTGGCCTTGTCGTATGACGACTTGAAGATCAGCGGCATGCCGAGCGCGGCGCAGATCTCCTTCAGGCGGCCGGCGGTATCGATCTGGAGCTGCAGCGATTCGACCACGCAGGGTCCGGCGATCAGGAACAGCGGCCGCTCGAGCCCGACTTCATGGCCGCAGAGCTTCATGCCGCCACGACGGAGAGAGAACCGCCCGGCGACGAGCGCTTGGCCCGCACGCGGTTCTTGAGCGCCGCCGCGACGAAGGACTTGAACAGGGGGTGGCCGCTGCGCGGCGTCGAAGTGAACTCGGAGTGGAACTGGCAGCCGACGAACCACGGATGCCCGGGCAGCTCCATAATCTCCGGCAGGTTTTCGCTCGGCGTGCGGGACGAAACCTTGTAGCCCTTGGCCTCGAGCTGCGGCAGGTAGACGTTGTTGACCTCGTAGCGGTGGCGGTGGCGCTCGTTCACCTCGGCGCCGTAGATGCGCTCGGCGAGCGTGCCGCCCTCGATCGGGCAGCGCTGCGCGCCCAGGCGCATGCTGCCGCCCAGCTCGGAGGCCTCGCTGCGCCGCTCGATGCGCCCGGTGCGGTCGAGCCACTCGGTGATCAGCGCCACTACCGGGTGCGGCGTATCCGGGTCGAACTCGGTGCTGTTCGCTCCTGCCAGGCCGCACACGTTGCGCGCGAACTCGATTGTCGCCAGCTGCATCCCGAGGCAGATGCCGAGGTAGGGCACGCCGTTCTCGCGCGCGTAGCGGATCGCCTTGATCTTGCCCTCGGTGCCGCGCTTGCCGAAGCCGCCCGGCACCAGGATGCCGTCCATCGTCTCCAGCGCCGCGATGCCGACCTTATCGATCTCCTCGGAGTCGACGTAGTGGATCCGGACCCGGCTGCGGGTGTGAATGCCGGCGTGGATCAGCGCCTCGTTGAGCGACTTGTACGAATCCTGCAGATCGATGTACTTGCCGACGAAGGCGATGTCGACCTCGTGCTCGGGGTGCTCGAGCGCGTCGACCAGCCGGTTCCAGGCCGACAGGTCGGCCGCGTGCGCCAGGATTCCCAGTTTGTGGCACACGATCTCGTCCAGCATCTGCTCGTGCAGCATGCGCGGAATGGTGTAGATCGAGTCGACGTCCCAGGCCGAGATCACCGCTTCCTTCTGCACGTTGCAGAACAGAGCGATCTTTCGCCTCTCGTCCTCCGGCAGCGGCCGGTCGGTGCGGCACAGCACCACGTCGGCCTGGATGCCGATCTCGCGCAGCTCCTTGACCGAGTGCTGGGTCGGCTTGGTCTTGATCTCGCCCGCGCTGGCGATGTAGGGCACCAGCGTGAGGTGGATGTAGCACACCTTGTCGCGCCCCATCTCGAGCCCCATCTGGCGGATCGCCTCGAGAAACGGCAGCGACTCGATGTCGCCCACCGTGCCGCCGATCTCGACGATCGCCACTTCCGCGTCGCCCGCGCCGCGCCTGATGTGCTGCTTGATCTCGTCGGTGATGTGCGGAATCACCTGCACCGTACCGCCCAGGTAGTCGCCGCGGCGCTCCTTCTTGATCACCGACTCGTAGATCTGGCCGGTGGTGAAGTTGTTGCTGCGGTGCATCTTCGAGCTCTGGAAGCGCTCGTAGTGCCCCAGGTCGAGGTCGGTCTCGGCGCCGTCCTCGGTCACGAACACCTCGCCGTGCTGGAACGGCGACATCGTGCCGGGATCGACGTTGATGTACGGATCCAGCTTGATGTTGGTGACTCGGATACCGCGCGATTCGAGGATCGCGGCCAGGGAAGCGGCGGCTATACCCTTCCCGAGGGAAGAGACAACGCCGCCGGTGACGAAAACGTACTTGGTCATTTACCCAAGTGGGGCGCGGATGGAGAAGTCTACACGCATTGCCGCCCCGTCACAAATCAGGCGACGCTGAGCTCGGCCCTCGCGCGGAAATGCTCGAGCGCCTCCGGGTTGGCGAGCGCCTCGAGGTTCTTCACCGGCCGGCCGTGCACCACTTCGCGCACCGCCAGCTCGACGATCTTGCCGCTCTTGGTGCGCGGGATGTCCGCCACCTGCAGCACCTTGTCCGGCACGTGCCGAGGGGTCGCGTTGTCGCGAATTCTCTTCTTTATCCTGTTGCTCAGATTTTCATCCAATGCTTCGCCTTCGCGCAGCTTGACGAACAGCACCACCCGCACGTCGCCTTCCCAGTCCTGGCCGATCACGATCGACTCCACCACCTCGTCCAGGCTCTCGACCTGGCGGTAGATCTCGGCCGTGCCGATCCTCACCCCGCCCGGATTGAGCACCGCGTCGGAGCGGCCGTAGATGATCATCCCGCCGTGCGGCGTGATCTCGCACCAGTCGCCGTGGCGCCAGACGTCGGGGTACTTCTCGAAGTAGGCCGCACGGTAGCGCGCGCCGTCGGGGTCGTTCCAGAACCCCAGCGGCATCGCGGGAAAGGGCCGCGTGCACACCAGTTCGCCCTTCTCGCCCACCCGCGAGCGCCCCTGGTCGTCGAACACCTCGACCGCCAGCCCCAGGCCCTTGCACTGGATCTCGCCGCGCCAGACCGGCAGCGCAGGGTTGCCCAGCACAAAGCACGACACGATGTCGGTCCCGCCCGAGATCGACGCCAGGCACAGGTCGGCCTTGATGTTGCGGTATACGTAATCGAAGCCCTCGGGCGCGAGCGGCGAGCCGGTCGAGAGCATCGCGCGCAGCGTCCCCAGCTTGTGCGTGCGCGCGGGAGCGAGGCCGACCTTGGCGATCGCGTCGATGAACTTGGCCGAGGTGCCGAAGTGCGTCATGCGTTCGGCGTCGGCGAAGTCGAACAGGATGCGCCCGCGCGCGACGAACGGCGAGCCGTCGTACAGCAGCAGCGTCGCCCCCGCCGCCAGACCGGATACCAGCCAGTTCCACATCATCCAGCCGAGCGTGGTGAAGTAGAACACGCGGTCGCCCGGCCCCACGTCCGAGTGCAGGCGGTGCTCCTTGAGGTGCTGCAGCAGCGTCCCGCCGGTGCCGTGCACGATGCACTTGGGCACGCCGGTGGTGCCCGACGAGTAAAGGATATAGAGCGGATCGTCGAACGCCATGGGTTCGAACGCCACCGCCGCGGCCGCGAACGGGGCGATGAAGTCGGCCAGCGACTTGCCCGCCGTGGCCGGCGCGCCGACGTAGTCCAGCACCACGCACTGGCGCACCGTCGGCAGCCCGGCCAGGATCTCGCGCACCTTGCCCTGCGAGTCGAACTCCTTGCCGCCGTAGAGGTAGCCGTCGGCGCAGAACAGCACCTTGGGCTCGATCTGGCCGAAGCGATCGAGCACGCCCCTGACGCCGAAATCGGGCGAGCACGAGGACCAGATCGCGCCCAGGCTCGTGGTGGCGAGCATTGCCGCGGTGGCCTCGGGCAGGTTCGGCAGGTAGCCGGCGACCCGGTCGCCCTTGCCCACCCCGGCCGCGGCGAGCGCCTGCTGCAGGCGCGAGACCAACTCGTGCAGCTGCCTGCGGCTGTAGCGCCGCTTGACCCGGTCCTCGCCCCAGAACACGATCGCGTCGCTCTCGTCCGGCGCGCGCAAGAGGTTCTGCGCGAAATTGAGCCTGGCGTCGGGGAACCACTGCGCCCCCGGCATCCGCTCGCCGTCGAGCAGCACGCGGCCGCCCTTGTCGCCTTCGACGCCGCAGAAGTTCCACAACAGGCTCCAGAAGTCCGCCCGGTGCTCGACCGACCAGCGGTGCAGCGCGGCGTAGTCGGCGAAGCCGCCCGCGCGCGCCATGAACTGCGCCATCCCGGTGCGCGCGGCGCGCGCCGGGTCCGGGGTCCAGATCGGTTTCTCGCTCACGAGGTCGCCTCCGCCATGAGTCTCGCGCGCAGCGCCTCGGGAATGCGCACCGCCTTGTTGCGCGCGATGTCGATGCACACCACCACCGCGCTGCCGTCGGCGTACGGCTTCGGATCGTCGTCCACGCGCATCTCGTAGGACGTCGGAATGCTCGAGCCTCCGGGCGTGCCGACGTACAGCCTGACTTCGACCGTGCCCGGGTAGGTCATCGCGCGCCGGTAGTTGCAGGTGGCGCTGGCGATCACGATCCCGGTCGAGCCCCAGGCCTTGCCGCGCGGCAGCAGCGAATCGAACCAGCTGATCCGCGTCTGCTCCATGTAGCGGAAATAGACCGTGTTGTTGACGTGCCCCATCGAATCCATGTCGCCCCAGCGAATCGGGATGCGCGCGATGAAGCCCAGTCTGCGATGGTCTTGGTTCATGGGACCGCGATTATAATTGCTCGCATGACCCGGGACTCCATGGAATACGATGCCGTGATCGTCGGCGGCGGCCCCGCGGGGCTCGCCTGCGCGATCCGGCTCAAGCAGCTCGCCGCCGACAAGGGGCGCGAGGTTTCCGTCTGCGTGCTGGAGAAGGGCTCCGAGATCGGCGCCCACATCCTCTCGGGCGCGGTGATGGACCCGCGCGCGCTGGCCGAGCTTTTCCCCGACTGGAAGGACAAGGGCGCACCGCTCAACGCGCCGGTGAGCGAGGACCGATTCCTGTTCCTCACGGGGACATCGTCCTTTCGCACGCCGAACTTCCTGCTGCCGGGCTGCTTCAAGAACCGCGGCAACTACGTGGTCAGCCTGGGCAACGTCTGCCGCTGGCTCGGGCAGCAAGCCGAGGCGCTCGGGGTCGAGATCTTTCCCGGCTTCGCCGCGGCCGAAGTGCTGCTCGACGAAGCGGGCAAGGTGACGGGCGTCGCCACCGGCGACATGGGCATCGGCCGCGACGGCGAGAAGACCGCGGCCTGGCAGCCGGGAATGGAGCTGCGCGGCAAGTACAGCTTCTTCGCCGAGGGCTGCCGCGGCCAGCTCGGCAAGCAGCTGGAGGCGAAGTTCCGCCTGCGCGAAGGCGTCGAGCCGCAGCTGTACGCGATCGGCCTCAAGGAACTGTGGGACATCGACCCGGCCAGGCACCAGCTCGGGCTGGTGGTGCACAGCGCCGGCTGGCCGCTGGAAGCCGACACCTACGGCGGCTCGTTCCTGTACCACATGGAGAACAACCAGGTCGCGGTCGGCTTCGTGGTCGGGCTCGGTTACGAGAACCCCTACCTGAATCCCTACGAGGAGTTCCAGCGCTACAAGACCCACCCCGCTATCCGCGGCTTCTTCGAAGGCGGCAAGCGCCTGGCCTACGGCGCGCGCGCGATCACCGCCGGCGGGCTGCAGTCGCTGCCGAAGCTCGTCTTCCCCGGCGGCTGCCTGATCGGCGACGACGCGGGCTTCCTCAACGCCTCGCGCATCAAGGGCAGTCACGCCGCGATCAAGACCGGAATGCTCGCCGCCGAGGCGGCCTTCGAGGCGCTCGG
>DAHVFK010000216.1 GCA_027317055.1 Betaproteobacteria bacterium
TCACTTTCGGTTACTACCAGCTGCTCAGTGGAATTTCGTTCGCGGCGGTCATGGTTGGTCTTTTCGGCGTTGCCGTGGTGCTGACAGACGCCCCGATGATCGGCACCAAAAGTGAATTGCTGACGACCGAAGTGAAGCTCCGACTTCCTGGCCTGCGTGATCTCCTGGGGCGGTGGCAAGCCATTCTTATCGGCGCACTCTACGGAGTTGGCATTGGGGCCGTTCCAGGCATAGGTGCGGAGGCATCACCGTGGATGGCTTACGGCACGGTTCGCAGCAGATCGAAGCATCCCGAGTTGTTTGGCACCGGCGTACCTGAAGGCGTGCTCGCACCTGAAGCCAGCGCAAGCGGAACGACCGGTGGGACGATGGTGCCGATGTTGACGTTAGGGATTCCCGGAGATAGTTCAACCGCAATCATGCTTGGCGCCCTCATTCTCCACGGGGTGATACCAGGGGTTACCCTCATGCGGGACCATGGCGATGTGGTCTGGGGCATGCTCGCCGGCTTGCTGATCGCAACCATGTTCATGTTTCTCATTGCCTGGAAAACGATACCCTGGTTTGTTCGCATCCTTGCCAACGACCGTGGATGGCTTTTTCCATTTGTTCTGGTGCTCGCGACGCTTGGCGCATTCGCCAGCGCGGGAGACTATTTTCCGGTCTGGGTGGCCGTCGCGTTTGGAGTGATCGGCTGGATCTTTGAGGCTCGAGGAATACCGGTCGTTACGGTAGTCCTTGGGGTAATCCTCGGGCCGATCATCGAGCAAAATACGCGAATTGGTCTCGCTCTGGCGGAAAACCACTGGTCCACTTTTGTGGCGACCTGGCCGCGGATCGGCCTGGTCGCGATCATTCTGGGACTGGTCGCATGGGAGATCTGGCGAAGTCTAATTCGTCCGATCATCAGCCCAGTCATTGCCACGCCAACCAAAGAAGGAGGAATTTCATGAAAATCGCATATCGAAGTGTATTGGCGGGTTGTCTTGTCGCCGCGGGACTCGCATTTTCCGGAGGCGCTGCGGCGGCAGACTACCCAAGTCGAACAATTCACCTTGTCGTGCCATGGAAGGCTGGCGGTGGTACCGACGCTATCGGTCGAGCCTACGCGCAGGCTCTTAAGGAAGTGAGTGGCCAGGACGTTGTTGTCGACAACATAAATGGCGCCTCGGGTGCGGTCGGTACCGCAAAGGTCGCCCACGCGAACCCCGATGGTTACACGCTGATCCTGAACGGCAACGCCGACATGAATGCCGGCCTCACATTCAGGCACGAGCCGTACAGCCAGGACGACTTCATCTATATCGGTGGTGTCTATTCAAGTCCGACGTGGATGCTCTCGCACAAGGACCGTGGATATGCAAGCTTTGCCGATTTCGCGAAGGCAGCACGAGCGCACCCGGGGCAGGTCACGATTGGTGTAGGCGGCGCAAATGGGGCACTTATGCTGATGGCAGCGGCGATTCGCGGGGTTACCGGCCTTGATGTTCGCATCATCCCGTACTCCGGGGGGGCTGACCTGAAAAAGGCGCTACTCGGCAATCAGGTCGATGCGGGCGTAATCCATGCGCCTGTGCTGCTTCAGGAAGTCAAGACGGGACTTATAAAGGTGCTCGCGACCGGAGCTCCCCTGACGCGCGTCGAGTACCCTCCGATCCGAAATATCCCTACCTTGCATCAGCTTGATATTCCGACCACCTTCAGCAATGTCAGGGTGGTTATGGCGCCAAAGGGCACTCCGAAGGAAGTCATCGAGAAACTGGGTGAGCTGTCGAAGAGAGCCGTTGAAACCAAGGGCTATCAAGCCTTTGGCGAGAAGTTTGGCTTCGCACCAGAGTGGATCCCACAGGCGGATGAGACCGAGGCTATGCATGAGCAGTTGAAGACGTTCCAAGGGATCAAGGCGAAGTACATCCAATAATCCCCACAGTTAGGTCCGGCGGGGGTTGCCCCGCCGGTTTACTCTTTCGTACCGCCCCCGATTACTGGAATCAACGGTGAAACCGCAGAATCTACTAGTCATTATGTCCGACGAGCATAGCGTGCGAACGCTCGGATGCTATGGCAATAAACTGGTGAGGACCCCCAACATTGATGCGTTGGCGGGCCGTGGCACGCGTTTTAGCAGCACCTATTGCACAAGCCCCGTATGTATACCGGCACGCGCCGGTTTCGCACTCGGCAAATACCAACATCAGATCGGTTTCTGGGATAACGCCGACCCGTACGATGGTTCAGTGCCGTCGTGGCACCACAAACTGCGCGAGCGCGGGCATAACGTAACGGCGATCGGGAAGCTGCACTTTCGCTCCACTGAGGATGACAACGGCTTCAGCGCCGAGTTGATCCCGATGCATGTAATTGACGGCAAGGGCGATCTGATGGGACTGGTCCGGGAAGACATGCCCGAACGTAAGGCGGCAGGCAAGATGGCCGGGATGGCGGGTCCTGGGGAGTCAATCTATACGCGCTACGATCGAGACATTGCCGAGCAAGCCCAGATCTGGCTTCGCGAGCATGCCCCGAAACATAAGGATAAGCCCTGGGTTCTGTTCGTCTCGTTTGTAGCGCCGCATTTCCCGTTAACGGTGCCATCCGAGTATTTCTACCACTATTACCTGCATCCCGACCTGCCCTGGCCGAAGCAGTACGCGCGTGCCGAGCGTCCCCCCCACCCCTATCTTGTTGAGTACGGCAAGGTCTTCGCCTACGACAAGTACTTCGATAGCGACGACAAGGTGCGGCGTGCGGTAGCCGGCTACTATGGGCTATGCACGTTCCTGGATGAACAGATCGGCAAGGTGCTGGCTGCGCTCAGCGACACGGGATTGTCGTCAAACACCCGCGTCATCTACACAAGTGACCACGGAGACAACCTGGGTTCTCGCGGTGTTTGGGGCAAGTCAACCATGTATGAGGAGGCCGCAGCTGTTCCGCTCATCGTGGCCGGCGAGGAAATACCCCGGGGACATGTCGTAGACGAGCACACGAGCCACGTAGATGTCTACCCGTTCATCTTCGAATGCGTCGACGAGGCGCGAGAACTTGGGACGGAAAAGGGCCTGCCAGGCACTTCCCTAGCCGCGCTGGCCGCCGGTGAGCGGCCGGAGCGAACCGTCATTTCCGAATACCACGGCATGGGCTCTTCCGGGGCCGTGTTCATGGTTCGCTTTGGCAAGCACAAGTACGTGCACTATGTTCATTGCCCAGCGCAGCTGTTCGATCTTGAGCAGGACCCGCAGGAATTGAAGGACTTGGCAGGCGATAGCGCATATAAGAACGTACTCGAGGAAGGACGTGCGCGGTTATATTCCATCCTGAATCCGGACGAGGTAGATCGTCGCGTCAAGGCTCGACAGCGCGAGTTGCTGGCATTGAACGGTGGGCGCGAAGCGGTCATAGCGCGTGGCGATCTGGGATTCTCGGTTCCGCCCGGTGTAGCGCCCATGTTCGACTAGGGGGGAGGGCGCTGCGCGCATGATGTGCGACGAATGAATTGCCAGACTTTCGGGAGTCGGACCGTAAGCTCCCCGAAATGCAGACCTGGAAGTAGAGCTTTCTGGCACGATGATCCCGTCGTTCGGATTAAGTAGCCAATCTCCCCTTGGGGAGCCGTTCCAGTCGAAGCCGCCGTTGCGACTGCGTGTGCTTGCCATGGATCAATGTCGCTCTACGACCGCCCCCGGCTGAAGACCGAGCGCGATGAGTTTCTCTCGATCCCGTTCCGCGTCCTCTTCCGTAGCATACGGTCCTGATCGGACTCGAAATACGAGCGCTTTGCTGATTCGTAGTTCTTCTACGTACGTTTTGATGCCCTTGGCCCTCAGGCGCGCTCGGAGCTCCCGCACCCTGGCTGTATCCACTAATGCTGCGATGGGGACCACGTACGACACTGCTCCTTGATCTGATGAAGCGCCATTTGCAGATTGCGCAAGCTCCGATATTCCGCACGCTTGCGCCAAACGCGCGACGTGCGCGTCCAGATCGCCCCTCGTGAACTTCGCAACGATTGGATTGCCGCTGGATGGGTGCCATTCGAACAGTAGTACTGTCGATTTCCAAAGGGTGGAGAGCAGTGCCCGCGGACTCGGAGTAAACAATGCTTCGCGATCATCCGAGACCCCCCAGGCTTCACGTTGCGCCGGTTTGTCGTCGAATCGCAAGCGAACGCTTGAGGTGTAAGCCTGATAGTCATACTCGACCATACTGTGGACGTTGACGTAGGCCTCCAGCTTGGCCTTCTGGCATCGAAAGATGAGGGTCGGTCGCACCTCGGTGTACCGTGCGCGGACTTTCTCGTCCGCGCCGCGCGATAAGAAGACGGTCACGGTATCGTCCATCGGGTTCTTGCGATCGGCGAACTCCCACTGTGGCACATACGGGGCAGCAGGTTGCGCTCGTCCAAAAGCGCCGCCTGCTTTCGCGGCGAGAAACTCCTTGGGCATTTCCATACCGACGAGCCGCCAGTGGAGGCCATATCGAGCGAAGCGCAACGTGGGAAGCGATTTCCCCGTGTCAGTCCCGGAAACCGCGAAGGCATCGAGCCCATCGCGATGTACGGCAAACTCGGAGGAAAACATGAGACTCCAACCGGAGACCTCCTGCGCCCCGTGTTGGCGAATCTCCACAAGTGCTGCCAGCCCTGCCGGAGTGATCATGGTCTCAACCATTGCATCCGTCAGCTTTGCCGCGAGCGCGACTGCTAGGGCGGCAAATGGGTTGTCGCGCAGTTCGGTGGTCGTTTTGGAAACCAAGTAAGCGGACAGCTGCGTTTTTATGCTGTCACGGAGACGCGGAAAATCGACGCGCTTTTCGAGTTCGATTGCGTCTTTGTGCAAAGCCGCGTTCCGCAGCCCCGCCACGGCAAAGAAGGGACTCGCCCAAAACCAGGCGACCGCTGCGGCGATGACAAGGAGAACGGCAATCGCGGTCGATTTTCGTTTGCGATCGCTCTGAGTCGTGCCGTTGCTTGCCATGGCAGGAAGTGTACTGCGCTTCGATACGAAGGGGCTGTATGGAGGATACTGCGCATATGTGGACGCCGCCCAGCAACGACCCGCTCAATCCGGATGCGATCGGGGCGTTGGAGCGGGATATCCGTCAAGTGTCGGCGGCGATACGCTGGATCGCGGTTGCGGCGATCGGGTTTGCGCTGGCTTGCTTTTACGTTCTGTCGGCGAGCGCTGCGCCCGCAGCGCACCACAGATCGATCTGTCTCAATATTGGCGACACCGTTACCGTCAGAGGCCGCGCCGATGCGATGGTCAATGCGGGGACCTATTTTGTTCCGCTGGAACCAATCTGCGTTCATTACCCGAGGCGAACAGATCGGTTTTCCACCGGCAACCTCACGACGATAGGGAGCAAATTGCCCCCGGGCATCTACGTCGAGGTGACTGGCGAGCTTCAGGATAGATATCCCGTGTATGGAATCGGCATTACCACAGCGGCGGTGCGGAATGTCGATGACGAAGTGAAAGCCAATATCGCCGAAGCCAAGCGTCGGTGCGAGGCATGGCAAGCAGCACACAGCTCAGGATTGAGCGCGCGAGCGCATGGAGCAAGAGTCATCCGCTCTCCGCAAAACGAGCAAAGTGAGGATTACATACATCGATGCTCCATATGGGCCGTGGATAAGGCGTTACCACATGAGAGTATGACCATCCGTCGCGCGGTACCGTAAATGCTCGTTCTGGCCGATCGCGAGGGGGCGCAGTCAAGGGGTGGATCTTTGGGCTATTTGGTTGCTTCGGGATGCGCGTGAATCCAGCGCACCATCTCGGCCTCGTGCCCTATTCGTGCTCCGAGCCCTCTCGCCATTGCCATCGCGCGCATGATCATCTGCAGTGGATAGACTTGTTCGATGTCGAAGTGCGTTTCGTCGGGATCGTTCGCGTGCCTGGCTTGATTGCGCCCGCCATTGAGGAAGTCCAACAGAACCTTTCGACGCTCCTTGTCCGGCAGACTCGGGTCGGTGTCTTCCATTGGAACAGCGAGGTGCCGAAACTGCGGCAAACCGCATGTGCTCTTGGGGCGTGCTGCAATTGCCATTGAGATGGGAAAGCGCGCCGTTTGGGGCTGAGGACTTAGAGCCCGGTGCAGCCGAGGCTTACCGGTCGCCGACGAGCTCACTGCGCAGGAAGAACGAAGTGCGTTGCTGCGTCCGTGGGTGCAGCACTTGGCTGCGCCCCAGGGGTCGGAAGGGCTCGACTGACGTCTGCCCCCTCCACGGAATCAGCATCTCGACGAGCCCAACATACGTTTATAG
>DAHVFK010000217.1 GCA_027317055.1 Betaproteobacteria bacterium
GCCTGCGCGTACGGCTTGGCGACGTACAACAGCGCGCCGATGATGTTCTCCGGCATCGATTCGCGGTGCGTGCCGCGCGCGCAGGTGAGCGTCAGATTCCGCGGCAGGTCGGGCATCGCGAGCCAGTGCTCGACCCCGGCGGTCATGACCTGGGCCCAGCGCAGCTTCGGCATCGCCGGCAGCACGCCGGGCGGAACGACGTAAGCCATCAGCGCCGCGGTGCGCGCGAGCTGCTCGGGCGAGGGCTTCTCCTTGCGCGGCAAGGTATCGATCGCGACGCGCTCGGCCAGGCCGGAGGCCTTGATCGCGTCGAGATAGGCGGCGCTCGAGTCGGTCCAGAGCAGGAGATGGGTACGGTCGGTCACGATTCGGTTCCTGGAGTTGTTATTGACGGGAAGACATCGACGGCCGCTGCGCCAGCGTCGCGCGCCAGCGCTGCAGGTGCGGGTGCTGCTCGCCGGGCTTGACCTTCACCACGCGCGCGAAGTCGACCGCCACCACCGCGGTGATGTCGGCGATGCTGAAACGGTCCGCGGCGACGTGGTCGCGCCCGGCCAGACGCTCGTTGAGCGCGGCGAAGAACTGCTCGATCCTGGCCAGGCCGCGCTGCGCCAGCTCGGGGATCTGCGGATAATCCGTCGGCCCGGGCAGCGCCCGATTGGCCAAGGCCGGCGCGCTGTTGCGCATCGCTTCGGCGATCGCGAGCAGACCCTCGAACTCGATGCGCCAGTTCCAGCTCGCGATCTCGGCTTTCTCCTGCGGCGTGGTGCCCAGCAGCGGCGGTTGGGGAAAGCGGGCCTCGAGGTAGGCCGTGATCGCCGCGTTGTCGGTCAGCAGCGATCCCCCTTCGGTGCGCAGCGCCGGCACGGTGCATTGCGGGTTGATCCTGCGGTAGGCCTCGCCGAGCTGCTCACCGTTCCTCAGGTCTACCTGGACCGTTTCGTACTCGACGCCTTTTTCCGCGAGCAGGATGCGCGCGCGGCGCGGGCTCGGCGCGGTGGCGCAGTCGTAAAGCGTGATCATTTCAGCTTGTCCTGTGTCCTGGTATCGAAGTCGCCCGCGTCGTGGCGCTCGTGCAGCTGGCTGGACGGATCGCCCGAGACGCGGTTCACCATGCGCCCGCGCTTCACGGCCGGACGCTGGGCGATCTGATCGGTCCAGCGCAGCACGTGGGCGTACTCCTGAACCTGGAGGAACTCGCCCGCGGAGTAGAGCAGTCCCTTGGCGAGCGCGCCGTACCATGGCCAGGTCGCGATGTCGGCGATGGTGTACTCGTCGCCCGCCAGGTAGGGGCTCTCGGCGAGGCGCCGGTCGAGTACGTCCATCTCGCGCTTGACCTCCATTGCGTAGCGGTCGATGGCGTATTCGATCTTGCACGGCGCGTAGGCGTAGAAGTGGCCGAACCCGCCGCCGAGAAAGGGCGCGCTGCCCATCTGCCAGAACAGCCACGACAGGCACTCGGCGCGCTCGGCGCCGCCGGTCGGAAGAAAGGCGCCGAACTTCTCTGCCAGGTAGATCAGGATCGCGCCGGACTCGAACACCCGGATCGGCTTGGGCCCGCTGCGGTCCAGCAGGGCCGGGATCTTCGAGTTCGGGTTGAGCGCGACGAAGCCGCTGCCGAACTGATCGCCTTGGTTGATTCGGATCAGCCAGGCGTCGTACTCGGCGCCGGCATGGCCCAGGGCCAGCAGTTCTTCCAGCATGACCGTAACCTTGACGCCGTTGGGCGTGGCGAGCGAATACAGCTGCAGCGGATGGCGGCCCAGCGGCAGGTCCTTGTCGTGCGTCGCGCCCGCGACCGGACGGTTGATGTTCGCAAAGCGGCCGCCGTTGCCCTGTTTCCAGGACCACACCTTGGGCGGCACGTAGGTCGAAGAATCTTCCATGCGATGGTCTCCAATCAGGTCGAGATTTTGCGCGCAAGTATTGCGAACGCCTCCTCGGAGGGCGAGGGCGCGTGCAGCGTGCGGGCGTCGGGCAGGCGGGCGAAGTTGCGCAGCGCCGAGCGGCGGTAGGCGGGGTCGTAGTGCTCGGCGAGCAGCCGCGCGACCAGCTCGGCCCAGGCGGCGCGCGCCGCGAGCGCCTTCCACTCGCCCACCCGCGCCTGGCCGTGCAGGCCGACCAGGCAGTCGAGCTGCGTTTCGAGCGCGGCGCGGTCGGTGAAGAAGTGCCGGTACTCGTCCATCAGCAGCGCCACGCGCGTGTCGGTGCCGGCCTCGAGCATCAGGCACTCGGCGGCGCGCATCGATTCGATCAGCGCCTCGGGCACCTGCACCTGGCCGATGCGGCGGCTCTCGCCCTCGACGTAGACCGGGCGTGCGGCGTCGAGCGCGGCGAGCTTTGCCAGCAGCAGGCTCTCGAACCATTTCTGCGACGGCTGCGGGTGGTCGGGCAGCCCGCCCAGCACCGAGCCGCGGTGCGCGGCGAGCTGCTCCAGGTCGAGCACCTGCGCGCCGGCCTCGGCGAGCGCGCGCAGCAGCCGGCTCTTGCCGCTGCCGGTGGCGCCGTGAATCACACGCAAGGTCAGAGTGCGGGGCAGCTCGGCGAGCCGCTCGACCACGTGCCGGCGGTAGGCGCGGTAGCCGCCCTCGAGCGTTTTCGCCTGCCAGCCGACTTCGCGCAGCACGTGCGCCATCGCGCCCGAGCGCTTGCCGCCGCGCCAGCAGTACACCAGCGGCCGCCAGCCGCGCTCCATCGGCGCAAAGGCGGTCTCGAGGTGGCGCGCGATGTTGCGCGCCACCAGGGCGGCGCCGAGCTTGCGCGCCTGAAAGGGCGAGACCTGCTTGTAGAGCGTGCCGATGCGCGCACGCTCGGCGTCGTCCAGCACCGGGCAGGAGAGCGCCCCCGGAAGGTGGTCTTCGGCGTATTCCGTGGGCGAGCGCGCGTCGATCACCGCGTCGAAGGCGCCGGGCGCGAGCGTTCCGATCGCGACCGCGTGCGAGGTCGGTTTCATCATCAAGTAGAATTCTACCGTCATGAATGCGCCCGAACGGGTTCGTCTCACCGCCTTCAGCCACGGCGGCGGCTGCGGCTGCAAGATCGCGCCCGCGGTGTTGTCCCAGATCCTGGCCGAGGCGCCGATCCGCGGCCTGCCGGCCGACCTGCTGGTCGGCGCCGAGACCTCGGACGACGCCGCGGTTTATCGGCTTAACGACTCGCAGGCGCTGGTCGCGACCACCGACTTCTTCACCCCGATCGTCGACGACCCGTTCGACTTCGGGCGCATCGCGGCGACCAACGCGCTATCGGACATCTACGCCATGGGCGCGCGCCCGATCTTTGCCCTGGCGCTGGTCGGCATGCCGCTCGACAAGCTGCCGCTGGAGGTGATCCGCAGGATCCTCGCCGGCGGCGAGTCGGTCTGCGCCGCGGCCGGTATTCCGATCGCTGGCGGGCACTCGATCGACACCCTGGAGCCGATCTACGGCCTGGTGGCGCTCGGCCTGATGCACCCGGACAAGGTCAAGCGCAACAGCGGCGCGCGCGCGGGCGACGTGCTGATCCTGGGCAAGCCGCTCGGCGTGGGCATCCTGTCGGCGGTGCTCAAGAAAGGCCAGCTCGACGAGGCCGGCTACGCGCAGATGATCGAGGCCACCACCCGCCTCAACACCCCGGGCATCGCGCTGGCGGAGATGGCCGGGGTGCACGCGCTGACCGACATCACCGGCTTCGGCCTCGCCGGCCACCTGCTCGAGATCTGCCGCGGCTCGCACCTGGCGGCCGAGGTCGAGCTCGGCGCGCTGCCGGTAATGGGCGCGGCACTCGAGTGGCTCAAGCAGGGCGTCGCCACCGGCGCCTCGGAGCGCAACTGGGGCGGCTACGGCGCCGACGTGGCGCTGCCCGCCGGTTCACCGGATTGGGTGAAAAAACTCGTCACCGATCCGCAGACCAGCGGCGGGCTGCTGGTGGCCTGCGCGCCGGCGGAGGCGCAGCGCGTGCTGGATGCGTTCGCCAAAGAGGGCTTCGCCGAGGCGCGCCGCATCGGCCGACTGGCCGAGGGCCCGGCGCGCGTCGCCGTCGTCTAGGATTTCTTTCTAGATTGGGTCTTTGAATCGGTAGCGCGCCGGCCGGGATGGCGGCGGCGCTCGAACGCGAGCTCTTTCCTGGTCTTGCGCCGCTTGGCGGCCTTGCGCAGCGCCGCCGCGGCGCGCCGGTCGGGCAAGTTAAGGCGCCGCTCGACCGGCATCACCTCGACCTCGTACAGCGGAGGCAGTTCGTCGTCGTGCTCTTTCTTCTTCATTTCTCGAGCAGAGGCTTGAGTCGGGGCCAGATATTATCCAGCAAAAGCGGCTGCCCGGCCGCGGTCGGATGCAGCCCGTCGGCCTGGAACAGGCTCGGCTGCGCGGCGATGCCCTCGAGCATGAACGGCACCAGCGCGAGGCGCTCGCGCCGCGCGAGCTCGGCGTAGGCGGAGGCGAAAGCCTCGGTGTAGTCCGGGCCGTAGTTGGGCGGCATGCGCATGCCCACCAGCAGCACCCGAGCGCCGGCTTTCTTCGCGCGCGCGATCATGGCGGCGAGATTCTTCTTCATCTCGGCCACCGGCAGTCCGCGCAGGCCGTCGTTGGCGCCCAGCTCGAGGATCACCACCGCCGGCCGGGTCTGCGCCAGAACTTTGCCGATGCGCGCCAGTCCACCACTGGTGATCTCGCCCGAGATGCTCGCGTTGGCGACGCTATAATCGTAGCCCTCGGCCGCGAGCCGCTTCTCGAGCAGCGCCACCCAGCCGCGATCGCGCGGAATGCCGTAGGCCGCGGACAGACTGTCGCCGAGCACCAGGATCGTTCTTTCCCCCGCCGACGCCGGAGCGGCCGCCAGGAAAAAGAGGATGAGCAACAGCAAAGCCTTGATTGCGCGTGGCATCGGCAAGACAGTGAAAAGCGGCGAGCGCGACCTCGTCATTTTGCGCGACATCGACCTCGCGGTCGACTCCGGAGAGGCGCTCGCGATCGTCGGCGCGTCGGGCTCGGGCAAGTCGACCCTGCTCGCGATCCTGGCCGGACTGGACACGCCGAGCGCCGGCACGGTCGAGCTCGAGGGCGAGGACCTGTTCGCGCTCGACGAGGACGCGCGCGCCGAGCTGCGCGGGCGCACGGTCGGCTTCGTGTTCCAGTCTTTTCAGCTCTTGCCGGCGCTGTCGGCGCTCGAGAACGTGATGCTGCCGCTCGAGCTGGCAGGCAGGCCGGACGCCGAGCAGGCGGCGCGCGAGGTGCTTGCGCGCGTGGGCCTCGCCGAGCGCCTGCAGCACGCCCCCAAGCACCTCTCGGGCGGCGAGCAGCAGCGCGTCGCGCTGGCGCGCGCCTTTGTTGCGCAGCCCAAGCTGCTGCTGGCCGACGAGCCCACCGGCAGCCTGGACGCCGAAGCCGGGCGCGAGGTGATCGCGCTGCTGTTCGACTTGAACCGCGCCGCCGGCACCACGCTGGTGATGGTGACCCACGACGAGCAGCTTGCGGCGCGCTGCGACCGCACCGTGCGGCTCGAAGCCGGAAAGATCGCGCCGTGAGGCAGTCGCTGCGGATGCTGATGCGGGATTGGCGTGCGGGCGAGCTGCAGGTGCTCGCCGCGGCGCTGGTGGTCGCGGTAGCGAGCGTGACCAGCGTCGCGTTCTTCGCCGACCGGGTCGGGCAGGCGCTGGCGCGCGACGCGCACCAGCTGCTCGGCGCCGACCTGGTGCTGGCCTCGGACCATCCGTGGAACAAGGCGATCGGCGAGGAGATAGCGCGGCGCGGCCTGGCGCGCGCCGAGGCGCTCAACTTCATCAGCATGGCCTCGGCGGGCGAGGGCGGCGCGCGGCGCAGCAAGCTCGCGGGCGTCAAGGCGGTGAGCCGCAACTACCCGCTGCGCGGCAAACTGCGCGTTGCCCGCGCGCCCGGCGCGCCGGACGCGCCCGCGGCGCAGGGCCCGGCGCCGGGCAGCGTCTGGCTCGACGAGCAGCTGGTCGGCGCCTACCTGGGCGCGAAGCTATGACGGTGCCCGTGCTCGAAGCCAAACAGGTGACCATGACCTTCGGCGGCGTCCAGGCCCTGGCCGACGTCGACGCCTCGTTCGCCGCCGGCGAAGTCTGCGGGCTCATCGGCCCGAACGGCGCCGGCAAGACCACCTGTCTCGATCTGATCTGCGGCAAGGTCAAGCCGAGCGCCGGATCGATCCTGTTCAATGGCAAACACCTCGAGACGCTCGAGGAATACACGATTGCACGCTCCGGCGTCGGCCGTAAGTTTCAAGTGCCGAGCGTTTTCCGGGAACTGACCGT
>DAHVFK010000218.1 GCA_027317055.1 Betaproteobacteria bacterium
ATCGTAACCAAACAGCCCGTCTTTGTAGCCGATACATTTGTTGATCTGTTTGAGCGATATGGAGTGAAGCTGGAGGAACGTTGGATCAGAGAGCTGCATTCCACAAAGCGGGCGTTCAACGTAAGGAATAGCCGCATCTCTCATGAACATGTGCTGCTGTTTAAGAAAAGGCCGACCGAGTGGTCTGCAAAGCGGACAGCTAGAACGGCAGGTGGTAGAAAATTAGCGGCGAATTGAGGTGCTCACCGCAGGCGGAACGTCGCTCCGACAAGCCTGCAAGGAAGCATCTTAGGGCTAAGCACCTGATTAATTTACCGCAGCATGGTCAGAGGCGCCCACCGTCGCGGTCTGCCGCGTTGAGATGAGGCTCTATTGCTCTTAGAATCCGTGACGCTAGCGGGTAGCGGAATTGAGCGCCCGTTGCAGCTTCCCAGGCTCCTTACCCCAAACTCTTTCAGCGGTCGGCCAAAGCCACGGTCGGACCGTCGTCACTGTCTTCGCCCCACTGTCAGGACTGTCGTTTGCAACGACACTTGTGCACATCGCGATTTTCGCCACTTAGGCAGGCGGCAACGTACGAGACCCCGATCAGCTTCCCAAGCTGGTAACGTCGGTTTGATCGAATGTCCACTTCGGATCGGATCAGGGCAGACGCGATGTTGAAGAGCTGCCAGTCGCGGCATTGAGCTCGGCCAATGTCCGGTAGCTAATCGACAGCAGCTGTAGTCGCATCAGATCCCCAACGACAGCAACGGCCGAGGAGGAGACCCTGGTGGCAATTACGTCGAACGTTTCACAGGGATCAGTTCCGGACGCTCACCTCGCTAAGTCCTAGTGTATCTATTGGGACGTCTCACGTCGGATCCAAGCATTCGCAAGCGGGTTTATACTGACTATGGTGTTGTGTGTTATGAATCTACGCGGCTGGTATTACGCGAAGCTGCTGGCATTTAGCGCGTTCCCGATTGTCCCCCTGCTTGTGCCGATCGGGTATTGCGCCGGCGCGCCATGGCTCAGCGCGGCGTTCGCCTTCGTTGGGATTCCCCTCCTGGACGTGCTCATAGGGGCGGATCGGACTCAACCGCTTGAGAAGCCTGCTCTGCGCCTTGCAGTCGCCTGGCTGCGTACCATTCCTCGCCTCTACGTGTTTTTGTGGTTGGGAGTGCTCCTTTGGGCCGCACATACCCTCGCTTCCGAGGCGACCGGCGCGGCGGCCGTCTGGCTTGTCGTGTCGGTTGCGATTGCCACGGCCTTCGCGACCTGCGTCGCGCACGAACTGCTGCACTGGCCGTCAGCCTTCGACCGGGGGCTTGCCCGGCTGATCATGGCCACCGTCGCCTACGGGCCATTTCCGTTCGAGCATCTGCATCACCACGCGAAGGTCGGCGTGCCGGCGGAAGGCACCACGCCGCCGCTCGGTCAAAGCCTGTGGGGCTACCTGGTGAGCAACATTCTGTTCACGCTTCGCAGCGGCTGGAAGATCGAACGCCGGCGCCAGCTCGCGAAGCGCCTGCCGCTCGTCGGTAACCGACACCTGCAGCAATGGCTTCTCACTGCCGTGATCATCGCCGTGTTCGCGACGATCGGCGGAGCCTGGGGCTTGGTGCTCTATGTTGCCCAGGCTGCGTTCGGCGTATTCACGACCGAGTTCGTCAACTACGCGCAGCATTACGGCTTGCGCCGGGAAGCGGGCGCGCCGCCGAGCGGCAGCCTTTCCTGGAACAGCAACGGCTTCATGACGAACGCGTTCACGCTGAACATCACGCGCCACGTGCATCATCATCTGGACGCGGACGTGCCGTATTACGACCTCAAGTACATCGATGCGATGCCGGTCCTGCCCGGCGGCTACCTGGCCCTGTTCTTCCCCGCACTGATTCCTCCCGTTTGGCGCCGGCTGATGGATGCGCGCGCGAAGCGGTCCGCAGCGTCCCCCGGACGAGCGGCGGCGACCTGATCACTGCGGCACCGGTCGCGCCCGCAAAGGCTCCGGGCACGTCCGCTGCGAAGCCTCCGCACCGATAGCACGATTTTCACGGCACGAAAGTCCGCAACGCGCGCGCCAGGTTCCCTGTCACGCGGTTGCTGAAGCGCGACGCGGGCCGCCGCGTCGCCCTCCAGCTCCGAGTTTGAGTGGCTGAAACGCGCCGCCCGGCGCGGCTTGGCCGCTCCCTTTCTTTCGTCCCCTCATTCTCCGAGTGAAGGGGACGAAAGCGTGAGCAGCAGAGGCAAGCCGCCAGAACCGGGCGGCTAAAGCGTTTCCAAGGCAGAACCTCCCCCTCCCGTCCCCCAGGGGAGGCGAAGAGAACTCCGCATGAGCAGCAGTTTTTTCACAGCGCACAGGAGGCGCATATGCTGCTCAGAAAGGAACTTCCCCACGCAAGCGACGTTGAACTGCTTACCGTCATTCTCGGCAACCGCAGGACCGCCGAGGCGCTGCTCAGGAGGGCGCGCGGCTCGCTCTTCGCCCTGCTGCATGCGGTGCCCTGCCAGAACGGCGACCTCTTCTGCGCTGAGGGTCCGAGCCCCTACGCGGGCGACCCGCTCATGAAGCTTCAGGCTGCGCGCGAGCTTGCGGCGCGCTCTCTCGCCGAGGACTTATGCGCCCGGGACTGCCTCACGAGCCCGGCGGCCGTGCGCGACTTCCTCAGGCTGCGGCTCGCGGGCCTGCCGCACGAGGTGTTCGTCTGCCTCCAGCTCGACGCGCAGCACCGCGTGATCGCGATCGAGGAACTCTTCCGGGGCACGCTGACCCAGACGAGCGTCTACCCGCGCGAGGTGGTCAAGGCTTCGCTGAAGGTCAATGCCGCCGCGGTCATCTTCGCCCACAACCACCCCTCGGGGGTCGCGCAGCCGAGCCAGGCCGACGAGCTCCTGACGCGCAGCCTCAAGGACGCGCTCGCGCTGGTCGACGTGAAGGTGCTCGATCACTTCATCGTCGCCGGCAACCAGACCCTGAGCTTTGCCGAAAGGGGACTTATCTGACGCCGGGCAGACTGGGGAACCCCTCGCCGAAAAAACGGACGAGGGGTTCCCCCTCGTGCTCCCCGCGCCGCCCGGATGCGGCGGGCCTATTTGGTAACCGTTTGGTAAGTCTACCGCCCAGTTTACGCAAGCTTTTGATTACTATGGCGTCCCCACGGGGATTCGAACCCCGGTTACCGCCGTGAAAGGGCGATGTCCTAGGCCTCTAGACGATGGGGACCTGATGCGGAAATCAAGTCGGGCCGGTGGTGGAGGTAACCGGGATCGAACCGGTGACCTCTTGCATGCCATGCAAGCGCTCTCCCAGCTGAGCTATACCCCCACGCAAGGGCGCGAATTATAGCGAGCGAGGCGAGCTACGTAAAGCCAAGCGCCGGATTTTTCTTTCATTTACAGGGGCCGACGCGCTTGGCGCTGATGTCTTGCGTCATATCGATGCTCGCGCCGCCGACGCGGGTGCTGCTGTGGATCTCGCCGGCCATTTCGGTACTGCGGTAATGCATCTGGCCGCGGCCGCTCATGGCCGATTGCGGGCAATCGAAGGTCCAGGTGTACTCGCCCTCGCCCGCGGGGGTCGAGGTGGTGGTGCAATCCGCGCGCGGCCGCGCGCGGCGCGCGATCACGCCCGGGTCGCCGGCCTGCATGCCGCTCACGCACTGCATGGCGGTGGCGGCCGGCGCGCCGGGCATGCCGCTCTGGGTCAGGGTGATCTGCCACTCGCCGGCCATGATCGACTGCGCCGCGGCGGGGATCGCGGCGCCCGCGAGAGCGAGGGCGGAAATCAGGCGTATCGATTTCATTGGCACGGTCCTATGCGACGCGCCGCAACGTGCGAACGAGTGTCGAACTGCTGGCCGACAATCGTGCTTCGCATCTCCAGCTCTCCATCCACGCGGTCAGGGCCGTAGCTTACCTTGCCTGACCCGTCGGCCGCGAACGGGCCGATGCATGTGAAATGGAAGCTCAGCCTGCTGCCGTCGTCGCGTCTGTCGCTCAGCGTGCAGCCCGCGCCGAGGCCGGACAGGGGGCCGAACAGCGACGCCGGATTACCAGCCTGCGCCGCGCCCAGGCACTGCGTCTGGTGCAGCGGGCCGACGCTCGCGGACTGGCCGGAGACGGAAACAGTGGTGGCGATATCCCACTCGCCGGGCCGCACGTCGGCCAGACCGTTGCGCGACATGAGCGCGAGCAGCGCGAACGCGAACGCACGCGGGCGCGCGCCCATCAGTCGCCGTCCAGGTGGCGCGCAAGGCGCGCGAGCACCGCCTCGCGCCCGAGCAGCTCGAGCACGGCGTCGATCGACGGGGTCTGCGTGCGCCCGGTGACCAGGACGCGCAGCGGCATCGCGAGCTGCGGCATCTTCAGTCCGCTCGAGGCGAGCGCCTGCTTCATCGCGGCCGAGATCGCCGCGCGCTCCCACGCGGGCGCTTCGGCCAGGCGCGCCTGCAGGGTTCTCAGTGCCGGACGTGCCGCCTCGCTCAGGTGCTCGGCGAGGAGCGCCGGCTCGGGATGCGGCTCGGCGTAGAACAGCATCGCCGCCTCGGCCAGGTGCAGCAGTGTGGTGGCGCGGTCCTTGAGCAGTGCGACCACGCGCTCGAGCGGCGGCCCGGCATCGGGCGCGGCGCCCAGGCGCCGCAGCTCGGGCTCGATGAGCGCCGCGAGGCGCGCGTCGGGCGCGGCCTTGATGTATTGCTGGTTCATCCAGGCCAGCTTGTCGGGATCGAACTGCGCCGCCGAGCGCGACACGTGCGCGAGGTCGAACCACTCGACCAGCTGCTGCATGCCGAACAGCTCGTCGTCGCCGTGCGACCAGCCCAGCCGCGCGAGGTAGTTGTCGAGCGCCTCGGGCAGAAAGCCGTCGTCGCGGTACTGGGTCACGCTCACCGCGCCGTGGCGCTTCGAGAGGCGCTCGCCGTCGGGGCCGAGGATCATCGGCACGTGCGCGAATTCGGGCAGCTGGGTTCCTGCATCTTTCGTCAAGGCGCGGAAGATGTGGATCTGGCGCGGCGTGTTGTTGACGTGGTCGTCGCCGCGGATCACGTGCGTGATCTGCATGTCGAGGTCGTCGACCACCACGCCGAAGTTGTAGGTCGGCACGCCGTCGGCGCGCAGGATGACGAGGTCGTCGAGCTCGGCGTTGGGGAACGAGATCTGGCCCTTGACCAGGTCGCGCCAGCCGACCTCGCCCTCCTCCGGGGTGCGAAAGCGCACCACCGGTGCGCCGCCCGCGGGCGCGACCAGCCCGGCGGCTTTCGCCCGCTCGGGGCGCCAGCGCCCGTCGTAGCGCGGTTTTTCGCCGCGGGAGCGTTGTTCGTTCCTGAGGCTGTCCAATTCTTCTTTCGTGGCCCAGCAATAGTAGGCGTGGCCCGCGGCGATCAGGCGCTCGGCGACCTCCTTGTAGCGCGCCAGGCGCTGCATCTGGAACAACGGCCCCTCGTCCCAGTCGAGCCCGAGCCACTTCATGCCGTCCAGGATCGCGTTGCTCGAGGCCTCGGTCGAGCGCTCCTGGTCGGTGTCCTCGATGCGCAACACGAATGTGCCGCCGTGGCGGCGCGCGTAGGCCCACGAGAACAGCGCGGTGCGCGCGCCGCCGACGTGGAGGTAGCCTGTGGGGCTGGGAGCGAAGCGCGTGCGCACGTTCATGCAGGCGCGAATTGTACCGCGCGGCCGCACGCGTCCGCCGCGCCGCCGATGCTAGGATTTGGCATGGCCGAAAAGACCTTCCAGCCCGACCGCATGGCGGGCTACACGCTGCCGGTCTACGAGACCCGCACCCCGCCCGAGATCGCGCGCGGCGAGCAGACGGTGTACCCGGTGATCGTGGTCGGCGCGGGGCTGGGCGGGCTCACCGCGGCGCTCGAGCTGGGCGAGCGCGGCGTGCGCACGGTGCTGCTGGACGAGGACAACACGGTCGGCGCCGCGGGACTGTCCTCGCGCGGCATCTGCTACGCCAAGCGCTCGCTCGAGATCTTCGACCGCTTCGGCGTCGCCGAGCGCGTGCGCGCCAAGGGCGTGACCTGGAACGAAGGCGACGTCTACGCCGGCCTGGAGCGCATGTACCGTTTCAACCTGCAGCCCGAGCGCGACCAGAAGTACCCCGCATTCGTCAACCTGCAGCAGTTCTACGTCGAGCAGTACCTGGTCGAGCGCATCATGCGCACGCCGGCGGTCGACCTGCGCTGGAAGAACAAGGTGGTGGACGTGCGCCCCGGCGCCGACGGCGTCGAG
>DAHVFK010000219.1 GCA_027317055.1 Betaproteobacteria bacterium
GTGCGAGGATGGGCGACAGCAGCCATAGCAGCCAGCCTGCCGCGACCGCAATGGCGGCCCAGGCCCAGAGCTGGGGGTTGGCGAACACCGGTGTGCCCATTGCGGGGTAGAATCCCTCGAAACGCGAAACTTTATCACGCAGCTGCGGTGCGTCGCCGCGCGAATTCTCCTATGCCGGACGGTCTTTCCTACCGCGATGCGGGCGTCGACATCGACGCCGGCGATGCGCTCGTCGACGCGATCAAGCCGTTCGCCCGCCGCACCATGCGTCCCGAGGTGCTGGCCGGCATCGGCGGCTTCGGCGCACTGTGCGAGATCCCGGCCAAGTATCGCCACCCGGTGCTGGTGTCCGGCACCGACGGCGTGGGCACAAAGCTGAAGCTCGCTTTCGCGCTGCAACGCCACGACACGGTGGGCGTCGATCTGGTGGCGATGAGCGCGAACGACGTTCTGGTTCAAGGCGCCGAGCCGCTGTTTTTTCTCGACTACTTCGCCTGCGGCAAACTCGACAAGGGTGTCGCGGCAGACGTGGTGAAGGGGATCGCGCGCGGCTGCGAGCTTGCGGGCTGCGCCCTGATCGGTGGCGAGACCGCCGAGATGCCGGGCATGTATCCGGCGGGCGAATACGACCTGGCGGGATTCTGTGTCGGCGTGGTGGAAAAGGACAAGATCATCGGCGGGCGCGACATCCGGCCGGGCGACGTGCTGCTCGGTCTTGCCTCGAGCGGCGCCCACTCCAACGGCTATTCGCTGGTGAGAAAGGTCCTGGAGCGCGCGCAGGCGGACCTGCAGTCGGATTTCCACGGTCGCCCGCTGGCCGCCGCCATCCTCGAGCCGACGCGGATCTACGTCGGACCGGTGCTGAAGCTGCTCGAGGCCGTGCCGGTGAAGGGCATGGCGCACATCACAGGCGGCGGCATCACCGGCAACGTGCCGCGAATGCTGCCGCAAGCTACGCGCGCGGTCGTGATGGCGCAGTCCTGGCCGCGCCCGCCGCTGTTTGCGTGGCTGAAGGAGCACGGCGGGATCGCCGAAGACGAGATGTACCGCGTATTCAACTGCGGCATCGGCTTGGTCGTGTGCGTATCGGCCGCAGACGCCAGGCGCGCCGCCGAGCTGCTGCGGGCCGAAGGAGAGACCGTGTTCGAAATCGGCCGCATCGAGGCCCGCCTGGGCGAAGAGCCCGATTGCGTCGTCGTCTAGCCCGAGCCTCGGCGCGAAAGGTAGATTCCGACCAGGACGACGATGCCGCCGGTGATCTGCGCCGGCGCCAGCGCCTCGCCCAGCAGTTCCCAGGCGAACACCGCGGCCATAACGGGCTGAAACAGCAGACTCACCGAAGAGAACGCCGCCGGCAGGTGGGCGAGCGCGTACGTGATCAGGCCCTGGCCGGCGGCGTGCGACACGAGCGCGAGGCCGGGCAGCGTCAGCCAGCCGATTGCACTCACCGGCAGTATCTGCTCGCCCGCGGCGAGCGCCACGGGCAGCAGCAGTACCGCGGTGATCGTGGTGGTGATCGCCATCAGCTGGAGGGTCGCGAGGCCGCGGTCACGCAGCTTTTTGACCGCGAGCAGATACCAGGCGTAGAACATCGCGGTGACCACACCCAGTGCGTCGCCGCCGAGAGCAGTGGGAGACACCGTGGCGCTCGTCTCCACCAGCATCCCGACGCCCACGAGCGTGACGAAGATCGAGGCCAGGTTGGCGAGCAGGGTCGAGTTGGCGACCGAGGTGAGCTTGATCGAGGTGTGCCAGACCGCGAGATCGCCCGCGAATGCAATTCCCACGGCCAGCAGCAGTTTCCAGTGTACGGTGGCGGGCAGGGTCGAGCCGCGCGCAGTGTTGTCGGCGGGCGGCATAGGCCCGCGATGTTAACCGTTGCCGCGGAGTGCTGCGGTGTTAGAATTTTTCCGATCCATGGCCGCGTCGCGCTACGTCCACCTCCGCTTGCACAGCGAGTACTCGGTGACGGACGGAATTGTCCGCCTCGACGATGCGGTCGCGCGCGCGGCGTCGGACGGAATGCCGGCGCTGGCGATCACCGACGCGGCAAACATGTTCGGCATGATCAAGTTCTACAAGGCCGCGCGTGCTGCCGGCGTCAAGCCGGTCATCGGCGCGGATTGCTGGATCCAGAACGATGGCGACCGCGACAAGCCGCATCGGGTCGTGATGTTGTGCGCCTCTCATGCGGGCTATCTGCGCCTGTCGGAGCTGCTCTCCCGGGCTTGGCTCGGCAACCAGCATCGCGCGCGAGCAGAGATTGCCCGCGCCTGGCTCGAGGAGCGCAGCACTGAGGGTCTGATCGTGCTCTCGGGGGCCGGCGCCGGCGACGTCGGCCAGGCGCTGGCCGCCGGAAACATCGAAACCGCCCAGCGCCTCGCGCGCGGCTGGCAGACGCTCTTCCCGGGCCGCTACTACCTGGAGCTCCAACGCGCGGGCCTGCCGCACGGCGAGACACTGGTGGCGCGATCGGTCGAGCTCGCGTCGCAGCTCGGCCTGCCGGTGGTGGCGACCCACCCGGTCCAGTTTCTCGACCCGGGGGACTTCAAGGCGCACGAAGCGCGGGTCTGCATCGCGCAGGGCTACGTGCTCGGCGATCAACGGCGGCCGCGCCTGTTCACTCCGGAGCAGCACTTCAAGACCCAGGAGGAGATGGCGCTGCTGTTCGCCGACATCCCGCAGGCGCTCGAGAATTCGGTCGAAATCGCGCGGCGCTGCAATTTGGAGATCGAGCTCGGCAAGAGCCGCTTGCCGGCCTTTCCGACCCCGCCCGGAGTGACGCTTGACGACTTCCTCGCGCAGCAGGCGCAGGCCGGGCTCGCTGCCCGCCTGGAAAAGCTCTTCGCCGACCCGGGCGAGCGCGAGCGCCAGACGCCGCGCTACCGCTTGCGGCTCGAGTTCGAGATCGCGACCGTCGTGCAGATGGGCTTTGCGGGCTACTTTCTCATCGTCGCCGATTTCATCAACTGGGCAAAAACGCACGGCGTTCCGGTGGGCCCCGGGCGCGGTTCCGGCGCAGGATCGCTGGTCGCCTACTCGCTTGGCATCACGGATCTCGATCCGCTCAAGTACGACCTCCTGTTCGAGCGCTTCCTCAACCCGGAGCGGGTGTCGATGCCGGACTTCGACATCGACTTCTGCCAGGACGGGCGCGACAAGGTGATCAACTACGTGCGCCAGCGCTACGGCGAAGAAAGCGTGTCGCAGATCGCCACTTTCGGTACCATGGCCGCGCGCGCCGTGGTACGCGATACCGGCCGGGTGCTCGATCTCGGCTACAACTTCTGCGATCAGATCGCGAAGCTGATTCCGTTCCAGCCGGGCAAGACGATTACGCTCCGCGACGCACGCGAGATGGAGCCCTTGCTGGCCGAGCGAGAGCAAAACGAAGACGAGGTCAGGGAATTACTCGAGCTGGGCGAAAAGCTGGAAGGGCTGACGCGCAACGTGGGGATACATGCCGGCGGCGTGCTGATTGCGCCCGGCAAGCTGACGGATTTCTGCCCGCTTTATGCCGCGGAGGGCACGACCAACGTAATCTCGCAGCTCGACAAGGACGACGTCGAGGCCGTCGGACTGGTCAAGTTCGACTTTCTCGGTCTGACGACGCTGACGGTTCTCGACTGGGCCGAGCGCTTCGTGCGCGGGCTGGGGCAGGCCGATTTTTCACTTGAACACATCCCGCTCGACGATCCGGAAACGTACGCGCTGCTGTCCTCGGGCAACACGACCGCGGTGTTCCAGCTGGAATCGCGCGGCATGCGCGATCTGATCAAGCGCGCGCGACCCGATCGATTCGAAGACATCATTGCACTCGTGGCGCTGTACCGGCCGGGGCCAATGGATCTCATTCCCGACTTCATCGTGCGCAAGCACGGCCAGCAGCGGGTCGAGTACCTGGATCCGCGCCTGGAGCCGATTCTGGGGCCGACCTACGGGATCATGGTCTACCAGGAGCAGGTGATGCAGATCGCCCAGGTGATGGGCGGCTACACGCTGGGCGCGGCCGACCTGCTGCGCCGAGCGATGGGAAAGAAGAAGGCCGACGAGATGGCCGAGCACCGCGACATCTTCGTCTCGGGCGCGGAGCGCAACGGTCTGTCGAGGGGCAAAGCAACACAGCTGTTCGACTTGATGGAGAAGTTCGCTGGCTACGGCTTCAACAAGTCGCATGCCGCCGCCTACGCGCTGGTCGCATATCAGACTGCCTTCATGAAAAAGCACCATGCCGCCGCCTTCATGGCGGCCAACTTCTCGGCCGTGATGGATGACACGGACAAGGTGCGCGGTATTCACGAGGACTGCCTGGAGAACGGCCTGCGCATACTGGCGCCGGACGTGAACGCCGCCTCGTACCGCTTCGTGCCGGTGGACGACCGGACGATCCGCTATGGCCTGGGCGCGGTGCGTGGCACGGGAGAATCGGCGGTGCAGGCGATTGTGGAGACGCGCAAGTCGGGTGCCTTCCCCGACCTGTTCGATTTCTGCCGGCGAGTCGACAAGCGGTTGGTGAACCGGCGCGCGATCGAGGCACTGGTGCGAGCCGGCGCGTTCGATGCGACGGAGCCGAACCGGGCCAGCCTTCTCGCGACGGTGGGCCGGGCGATGGAGGCGGCGGAACAGGCCGAGCGGCAGGCGGCCCAGGTCAGCCTGTTCGGCGACGCCGAGGCGGCCCATGGCAGGGCGCTCGGGCTCGTCGCGTCGGCACCCTGGGACGAGAAGCAGAAGTTGATGGAGGAGAAGGCCGCGCTGGGCTTTTGCCTGTCGGGCCATCTGTTTTCGGTCTACGAGCGCGAGCTCGCGAACTTTCCGCGTCTGCCGCTGGCGAAGGTGCGGCCCACCGACGGGCGTCCTTGGCTAGCGGGGATCGTCGCCTCGGCGCGAAATCAAATGACGCGGCGAGGGCGGATGATGGTTGTGGTGCTGGACGACGGCAGCGCGCAGCTCGAAGTCACGGTGTTCAACGAGCTTTACGAGAAGCACCGCGACAAACTCAAAGAGGATGCACTGCTGGTGGTGCAGGGCAAGGTGCAACGCGACGAGTTCTCGGGCGGCTTTCGGGTGACCGCAGAGGAGCTGCTGGATCTGGCGTCAGTGCGCGAGCGCTTTGCCGCGCGCCTGCGCCTCGACATGAACGGTCAGGCGGACGCCCGGCGCCTGGCGGAACTGCTCTCGCCCTACCGCAGCGCGGGCGGTGGAACGTGCACGGTGTTCGTGCATTACGTGAACGGGACGGCGACCTGCGACGTCGCGCTGGGGGAGGCGTGGCGGGTGCGCCTCGACGCCGAGCTGCTGGCGCAGCTGTCGCGCTGGCTCGCGCCCGAAAACGTGCACGTGGTCTACGCAAACGGCGCCGCGGCGTGAGCGTTACCCCCAGCGCACGGTCACCGGGTCGCGGCTGAGCAGACCGCGTGCATGCCGGTACCAGGCGTTGTATAGCCGGTCGGCGGGATCGAGCCGGCGCTTTTCGGCCAGGAACGACTTCAGCTGCGGGTAGCAGGCCTCGGCCTGCGCGGGCGAGGCGTCGAAGATGCCCGCAGGCGGAAAGGCGCCTCCCTGCGCGAGAACGATGTCGATCAGCTCGCGGCGCGCCTGCGCCGCGCGCACCCTTGCGCCGAGCCCCAACGGCGCCGCGAGGCCAATTCGGAGTTGCGCGAACTCCCGGTGCGCCCAGCGCAGGAACGTCTCGTGTTCCGTCAGCGTGCGGCGCGCCGCGGCGCCGACGACCGGAACGCGCCACTCGGCGGCCTTCTCGCGCAGCCGCTCGAGCAGTACGTCGAGACGCTCGGGTGGCAGCAGCAGGGTTAGGTCGGACTGGCTCCGCAGCAGGGGCGGGCAGTCTTCCAACCTGAGGTCGGACCGCGGCGCCGCGCAGCTCTTGCGCAGCGACCCGACGCGCAGCGTCACGCTGTAGGGCACGCCGACCACGCCCTGTCCCCCGAGGGCAAGCGCGAACAGCTCGCGGTTCGAATCCCGGCTTGCACGCCGCAGCTCGCCGTCGGCCGTCACCAGCGCCAGCGCTTCGACGTGTGCGCAGATCGGGCGTCCGTCCGGGCCGGCTGCGTTCGCGCTCACGCTTTGCTCAACGGCAGCGGGCAGCTCAGGGTCGGCGGTCAGCGCCGATAGCTCGGGGGCCGAGTCGGCAAGAT
This sequence comes from Betaproteobacteria bacterium, assembly GCA_027317055.1. GTDB lineage: Bacteria > Pseudomonadota > Gammaproteobacteria > Burkholderiales > SG8-39 > DAHVFK01. The sequence continues at coordinate 6,153 of DAHVFK010000219.1, forward strand.
AGTCGACCA
>DAHVFK010000021.1 GCA_027317055.1 Betaproteobacteria bacterium
GATCAGCATGACCGAGCCGGGCACCGTGTTCTCGCGCCCCCTCGCGCGCGACTTCAGGAAGGTGCGCGTCGCCTGGTCGAAGGACCTGGGTGGCCTGCCGGTGGACCCGCGGGTGACGGGGGTCCTCGAAGCGCAACGCAAGGTTTTCGAGTCGCTCGGCTGCATTGTCGAGCAAACCGAGCCGGACCTCGCGGGCGCTGACGAGGCGTTCCAGGTTCTGCGCGCCCTCAGCTTCGCCCAGCGTTACGCGCCGTTGCTGGAACAGCACCGCGACAAGATGAAGGACACGGTGATCTGGAACATCGAGCAGGGGCTCAAGCTCGACGGCCCGCGCATCGCGCGCGCGATGGCGCTGCGCTCGGACATCTACCGACGCATGCGCGAATTCATGCAGCGCTACGAGTTCCTGCTGCTGCCGGTGAACCAGGTGCCGCCCTTTCCGGCGTCGCAGCCCTACGTCGACACGATCAACGGCGTCAAGCTCGCCAGCTACATCGATTGGATGAAGACCTGCTGGTACATCACCGTCACCAGCCACCCGGCAATCTCGGTCCCGGCCGGGTTCACCGGCGACGAGCCGGGGCTGCCGGTCGGGCTGCAGATCGTCGGGCGCTACCGCGACGACTTCGGCGTGCTGCAGCTGGCGCACGCCTTCGAGCAGGAAACCCGGGTCGCCAAGCGCCGCCCGCCGCTCGCGGCCTGAACGGCCGCTACTTCTGCTTCGGGATGCGCCCGAGCAGGTAGAACTCGTCGTTCGGCCGCATGTCGGTCAGGTTGGCCATGCGGTTCGAGAGCGCGAAGAAGGCCGCGATCGCGCCGATGTCCCAGATATCCTCGTCCGAGAAGCCGTGCGCGCGCAGGGCCTCGAAGTCGCCCTCGCCGACCGTCTGCGCCTCGAGCGAGGTCTTGAGCGCGAAATCGAGCATTGCCTTCTGGCGTGGCGTGATGTCGGCCTTGCGGTAGTTGATCGCCACCTGGTCGGCCACGAGCGGGCTCTTGGCCCGGATCCTCAGGATCGCGCCGTGCGCGACCACGCAGTACTGGCACTGGTTCGCGCCCGAGGTGGCGACCACAATCATCTCGCGCTCGGCCTTGGTGAGGCCCCCGTCCTTCTCCATCAACGCATCGTGGTAGGCGAAGAAGGCGCGGAACTCCGCCGGCCGGTGCGCCAGCGCGAGGAACACGTTCGGCACGAAGCCCGACTTCTCCTGCACCTCGAGGATGCGGGTGCGCACGTCCTCGGGCATCTGGGTCAGCTCGGGAACGGGGAAGCGGCTGATCGGCTTATCGCTCATGCCTCGTGCAAAGAAGCCTGAAGGAATTCTGGCGCGCCCGGCGGGAGTCGAACCCACGACCTTCGGCTTCGGAGACCGACACTCTATCCAGCTGAGCTACGGGCGCCCGGGGAGGCGCGAAGGATAGCCCTTTTCGCCCCTCCAGTCCACGCGCGCCCGGCGGGTTCCGCGCGCGCGGAGATTCACGCTAAAATCGTCTTTTTACACACTCCCCGGCAGGACGCGCGAATGAGCGAGCACGACGAGCATTCCTCCTTCATCAAGACACCGAAACAGCTGATCATCGTCGTGCTGCTTTCGTTCCTGGTGCCGATCCTCGGCATCGTGCTGCTGGTGCAGCTGGTCATCGACCGCCCGACCGCGGACCCCTCGGCCCTGACGCCCGAGTCGGTCGCGGCGCGCATCCACCCCGTGGGCCGCGTCGTGTTCGCCGATTCCCCGGAGGCGGCCAGGGAAGGCGCCGCGCCGAGCGCGCCCGCGCCCGCCGCGGTGGCGCAGTCCGGGCCGCCCGACGGCAAGAAGATCTTCGAGGGCACCTGCATCGCCTGCCACGGCACGGGCGTGGCGGGCGCGCCGAAGTTCGGCGACAAGGCCGCCTGGGCGCCGCGGATCGCGACCGGCATGGACACGCTGCTCAACGTGGCGCTGCACGGCAAGGGCGCGATGCCGCCCAAGGGCGGCAACGCCGCCCTGTCGGAGGCAGATATCCGCGCCACGATCGAGTACATGGTGTCGCACAGCAAGTAACGCGGGGCGAGCGGGCGCGCAGCCCCCGTCGCGAGCGATGCAATTCCTCTTCATCATCGACCCGCTCCCCGAGCTCAAGGCCTACAAGGACACGACGGTCACGATGATGCGCGCCGCGCAGGCGCGCGGTCACGGCGTGTCCGTTTGCGCGCAGCCGGGCATCGCCTGGCGCGCCGGCGGGGTCAGCGCCGAGACGACGCAACTCACATTGACCGACAACGACGAGGACTGGTACCGCGCCGACGGCCACGCGCGGCGGCGCCTGGCCGAGTTCGACGCGGTGCTGATGCGCAAGGACCCGCCGTTCGACCTCGAGTACGTGACCAGCACCTGGCTCCTGTCGGCGGCCGAGCGCGAAGGCGCGCGCGTGTTCAATTCGCCCGCAGCGATCCGCGACCACAACGAGAAGATCGCGATAACCGAATTCCCGCAGTTCGTCGCGCCGACGCTGGTGACACGCGACCCGCGCCAGATTCACGCCTTCATCGACGAGCAGCAGGACGTGGTCGTCAAGCGGCTCGACACGATGGGCGGCGAGAACATCTTCCGCGTGCGCGACGGCGACCCGAACCGCAACGTGATCGTCGAGATCATGGCGCAGGGCGGAGCGCGCAGCGTGATGGCGCAGCGCTACATCCCCGAGATCGTGGACGGCGACAAGCGGGTGATCATGATCGATGGCGAGGTTGTGCCCTACTGCCTGGCGCGCATTCCGAAGGCCGGCGAGTCGCGCGGCAACCTCGCGGCCGGCGCGCGCGGCGAGGCGCGCAAGCTGACCGCGCGCGACCGCGAGATCGCCGAGGCGCTCGGCCCCGCGCTCGCGGCGCGCGGGCTGCTGTTCGTCGGCCTGGACGTAATTGGAGACTGGATCACCGAGGTCAACGTGACCAGCCCGACGTGCTTTCGCGAGATCCTGGACCAGACCGGCTTCGACGTCCCGGGAATGTACGTCGAAGCGCTGCAGAAGAAGCTCCGCACTTGATCGGCATCCTCATCATCTCGCACGGCGCGCTCGGCGAGTCGCTCATCCACGCCGCGAGCCACGTCCTGGGCAAGCGGCCGCTGCGCGTGCGCCAGGTCGGCGTTACGGTGCACGACGACCCGGAGGCGATCCTGCCGCTCGCGCGCGAGTTCGTGCGCGAGCTCGACGGCGGCGACGGCGTGCTGGTGCTGACCGACATCTACGGCGCCACGCCCGGCAACATCGCCATGCGCCTGCTCGAGATGGGGCGCGTCGAGGGCATCTCGGGCGTCAACCTGCCGATGCTGATCCGCGCCCTCACCTACCGCGACGAGCCGCTCGCCGCCGTGGTGGAGAAGGCGCGCTCGGGAGGCGTGGACGGCGTGCTGCACATGAATTCCGACTGCGGCAATGCCGAGCGTTGAGGCGACCATCGTCAACAAGCTCGGCCTGCACGCCCGCGCCTCGGCCAAGCTGACGCAGCTCGCCAGCGGCTTCGAGAGCGAAATCCACGTCACGCGCAACGGCCGGCGGGTCAACGCCAAGAGCATCATGGGCGTGATGATGCTGGCCGCCGGCAAGGGCAGCTCGGTCCGCATCGAAGCCGACGGCGAGGACGCCGAGGACGCGCTTGCCGCGATCGGCGCGCTGATCGCGGACAAGTTCGGGGAAGGCGAGTGAACTTCGTCCTGCACGGATCGAGCGTATCCGGCGGCATCACCATCGGTCACGCACACCTGGTGTCGACGGCGCGGCTGGAAGTCGCGCACTACCAGATCCCGGAAGAGTCGGTCGAGGCCGAGATCGCCAGGTTCGACGCCGCGATCGCGCTCGCGACCGAAGGGCTCGCCGCGCTCGGCTCGCACGTCCCGGTCGACGCGCCGGCCGAGTTCGCGGCTTTCCTCAACCTGCACCGCATGATTCTCGACGACTCCTCCCTGTCGCACGCGCCGCGCGCGTTGATCCGCGAGCAGCGCTGCAACGCGGAGTGGGCGCTGGTGCAGCAGATGGACAAGCTGGTGGCGCAGTTCGAGGAGATCGAGGACCCCTACCTGCGCGAGCGCAAGGCCGACATCGGGCAGGTGGTGGAGCGGGTGCTGAACGCCCTGATCGGCGGGCAGACCCTCGCCGAGCCGCACGCCTCCGACGAGAAGAACCTGATCGTGGTGGCGCACGACCTGTCCCCGGCCGACATGCTTTTGTTCAAGGGACACCATTTCGGCGGCTTCGTCACCGACGTCGGCGGCGTGACCTCTCACACCGCGATCCTGGCACGCAGCCTGAGCATCCCGGCGATCGTCGGCCTGCACCAAGCGCGCCAGACGATCCGCGAGAACGAGCTGCTGATCGTCGACGGGGTGCAGGGCGTGGTGGTGGTGGACCCCGACCCGGTCGTCCTGGCCGAGTACCAGCTGCGCCAATCCCAGCTCGAGCTCGAGCGCAGGAAGCTGCAGCGCCTGAAGTCGACGCCCGCGGCGACACTCGACGCCGTGGCGGTGGAGCTTTTCGCGAATATCGAGCTGCCGCAGGACGTGCCCCAGGCGCTCGCCGCGGGCGCCGAAGGCATCGGCCTGTTCCGCAGCGAGTTCCTGTTCATGAACCGCAAAGACCTGCCCACCGAGGACGAGCAGTTCGAGGCCTACCGCGAGGTCGCCCGGGCGATGAACGGGCGTGTGGTGGTGCTGCGCACGCTGGACATCGGCGCCGACAAGACCTTGTCGGGCAACGGCGCGGTACGGCCGAACCCCGCCATGGGCCTGCGCGCGATCCGTTTCTGCCTGTCCGAGCCCCAGATGTTCCTCGTCCAGCTGCGCGCCATCCTGCGCGCCTCGGACTTCGGCAGGGTGAGGATCCTCTTGCCGATGGTGGCGCACGCGCAGGAGATCGAGCAGGCGCTGGCGCTGCTCAAGCAGGCCAAGCAGCAGCTGGACGAGAAGGGCGAGCCCTACGACCACTCGATCGAGGTCGGCGGCATGATCGAGATTCCGGCGGCGGCGCTCGCGCTGCCGATGTTCATACGGCGGCTGAATTTCCTCTCTATCGGCACGAACGACCTGATCCAGTACACGCTGGCGATCGACCGCACCGACGACGCGGTGGCGCACCTCTACGACCCGCTGCACCCCGCGGTGCTTCATCTCGTCTCGCACAGCATCCGCACCGCGACCCGAGCCGGCGTGCCGATCGCGGTCTGCGGCGAAATGGCCGGGGACCTGCAGCTCACGCGCCTGCTGCTCGGCATCGGGCTGCGCAACTTCTCGATGCACCCGGCGCAGCTGCTCGCGATCAAGGAACGCATCCTGCGTACTAACCTGAACGAGGTGCGGCCGTTGGCGCAGCGCGTGCTGCGCAGCGCCGATCCGCGCCGCACGCGCGAGCTGCTGGCCAGACTGAACGCATAACCCCCGTGCCCGGACCGCTGTATGGCGTGAAGATCCTCGACCTCACCACGGTCGTGATGGGGCCGTACGCGACGCAGATCCTGGCCGACCTGGGAGCGGACGTGATCAAGGTCGAGCCGCCCGAGGGCGACGTGATGCGCTTCGCCTGGCCCGCGCGCCACGCCGGCATGGGGCACATCTTCCTGCACGCGAACCGCAACAAGCGCGCTATCGCGCTTGATCTGAAGCAGGCCGCCGCGCGCGAAGCCCTGCTCGCGCTGGCAAAGGACGCGGACGTGCTGGTGTACAACATCCGGCCGCAGGCCATGGCGCGCCTGAAGCTCGCCTACGAGGACCTGCGCGCCGTCAATCCGCGCATCATCTACGTCGGCGGATTCGGCTACAGCCAGCGCGGCCCCTACGCCGCCAAGGCAGCCTACGACGACCTGATCCAGGGCGCGGCGGGGATCCCCTGGCTGCTGAAGAAGCAGGGTGCCGACGTGCCGCGCTACGCGCCGGTAATCATCGCCGACCGCACCGTCGGCCTGCATATCGCCAACGCGGTGTGCGCGGCGCTCTACGCGCGCGAGAAGACCGGCAAGGGGCAGCGCGTCGACGTGCCGATGTTCGAGAGCCTGCTGCAGACCGTGCTCGGCGAGCACCTCGGCGGGCACAGCTTCGAGCCGCCCGCCGGCGAGCCCGGCTACGCCAGGATGCTCGCGCGCGACCGGCGCCCGTTCCAGACCGCGGACGGCTACGTCTGTGCGCTGATCTACAACGACAAGCAGTGGAGGGCGTTCTTCGCCCTGATCGGAAAGCCCGAGCTGATGCAGTCGGACAAGTTCCGCGACCAGGAAGCGCGCAGCAGGAACTACGACGACGCCTATGCACTTGTGGACGCGGAGATGAGAAAGCGCGGCACCGAGGAATGGATCGAGGCGCTCGAGGCGGCCGACATTCCGGTGCAGCGCATGAACAGCCTGACCGATATCATCGCCGACCCGCACCTCGCGGCGATCGGCTACTTGCGCGAGATCGAGCACCCGAGTGAGGGCCGCATCCGCTCGATGGCGGTGCCCTCGGAGTGGTCGGAGACCATGCCCGAATACCGCCTGCACGCGCCGCGCCACGGCGAGCACACGCGCGAGCTGCTGGCCGAGGCAGGGCTGGACGCGAGCGCGATCGAGGCGCTGCTCGCCAACGGCGGCGCCAAAGCAGCCGATTGAGCGAGGCCGCGGCTCGGCTATAATCCCGCATCGGCGCCGATTTGATGTTCAGATTGCGGGCGCCTAACAAATCCCGCTAAAGAGACGGCCTTGAACGCAGCTCACGATCCCTCTTCCGTTGGCGCAGTCGTGGCGCAGAAAGCGCGCTTCGACGCGCCGCTCAAGCTGCGCAGCGGCACCGAGCTGCCCGGCTTCGAGCTGGCCTACGAGGCCTACGGCGAGCTCAACGCCGCACGATCGAACGCGGTGCTGGTGTGCCACGCGCTGAACGCCTCGCACCATGTCGCCGGCACCTACGCCGGGCGCGAGGACGAGGTCGGCTGGTGGGACAATCTTGTGGGCCCGGGCAAACCGCTCGACACGCGCCGCTTTTTCGTCGTCGGCGTGAACAACCTGGGCGGCTGCCACGGTTCGACCGGGCCGATGAGCCCGAACCCGGCAACCGGCAAGCCCTGGGGCGGCGATTTCCCGGTGGTCACGGTCGAGGACTGGGTCGAGTCCCAGGCGCGGCTGGCCGATCGCCTGGGCATCGAGCGCTTCGCCGCCGTCATGGGCGGAAGCCTCGGCGCGATGCAGGCGCTGCAGTGGACGCTGTCCTATCCGGAGCGCATCCGGCACTCGCTTGTCATCGCGGCCACGGCCAGGCTCTCGGCGCAGAACATCGCCTTCAACGAAGTCGCGCGCCAGGCGATCACCACCGATCCCGACTTCAACGGCGGCCACTACTACGACAAGGGCGTGGTGCCGGTACGGGGGCTGCGCATCGCGCGCATGATCGGCCACATCACCTACCTCTCGGACGAGGCGATGATGGGCAAGTTCGGCCGTCAGCTGCGGCGCGCGGCCCTGGGATTCGATTTCGACATCGACTTCGAGGTCGAAAGCTACCTGCGCTACCAGGGAGACAAGTTCTCGAGCTACTTCGACGCCAACACCTACCTGCGCATCACCAAGGCGCTGGACTACTTCGACCCGGCGGCGGACTTCGACGGCGACCTCTCGGCCGCGGTGGCACGCGCCAAGGCGGCGTTCCTGGTGGTTTCGTTCAAGTCGGATTGGCGTTTCGCGCCGGCGCGCTCGCGCGAGCTGGTGAAGGCGCTGCTCGATGCGCGCAAGATCGTGTCCTACCTAGAGATCGACGCGCCCGGGGGGCACGACGCCTTCCTGATGGACGACGCGCGCTATTTCGGGGCGCTGCGCGCCTACTTCGGGAACATCGAGCTGTGACCTCGTCCGAGCAGGCGCTGCTCGCCGCGCGCCCCGATTTCGCCGCCGTGGCGCGCTGGGTCTCGCAGCGCGCGCGCGTGCTCGACCTGGGCTGCGGCGACGGCGCGCTGCTGAGGTACCTGTGGGAAGCGCGCGAGGCGCCCGGCTACGGGGTCGAGATCGACGACGCGGAGGTGGTCGCTTGCGTGAGGAACGACATCAACGTGCTGCAGCTCGACCTCGAGAGCGGCCTGTCGCTGTTCCGCGACGGCTCGTTCGACACCGTGATCCTGTCCGAGACGCTGCAGACGATCCGCCGCATCGAGCAACTCATGCGCGAGATGCTGCGCGTGGGGCGCGAGGCGATCGTGTCGTTCCCCAACTTCGGCCACTGGTCGGCGCGCATGCAAGTCCTGCTCGGGCGCATGCCGGTATCCGAGGAGCTGCCCTACGAGTGGTACAACACGCCGAACGTGCACCTGTGCACCACCACCGACTTCGAGGACCTTTGCCGCAAGCTCGGCATCCTGATCCGCGAGCGGGTGGCGCTGCACCAGGGGCGCCAGATAAGCTTCCTGCCCAACCTGCTCGGCAGCATCGCGGTGTACCGCTGTGCAATGGTCTAGCTGTCCGCGCCCCGCGCGCGCACCGCTCGAAGGGCGCTACTGCCGCCTCGCGCCGCTCGAGGCGCGGCGCCACGGCGAGCAGCTGTTCGAGGCCTCCATGGCCCCCGGCGCCGAGGAGCGGTTCCGCTACCTGTTCGAGGCGCCGCAACCGCGTCAGGAATTCGAGGGCTGGCTCGCGCGCTCGGCGGCGTCCGAGGACCCGCTTTACTTCGCGGTGATCGACTCGGCGAGCGCGCGCTGCGAGGGGCGCCAGGCCCTGATGCGCATCGTGCCAGAACACGGCGTGATCGAAATCGGCAGCATCCTGTGGGGCCCGGCGATCGCGCGCACCCGCGTCGCGACCGAGGCGCTGTTCCTGTTCGCGCGCCACGCGTTCGACGACCTCGGCTACCGTCGCTTCGAGTGGAAGTGCGACGCGCTGAACGAGCCCTCGCGCCGCGCCGCGGCGCGATTCGGCTTCACCTTCGAAGGCATCTTTCGCCAGCACATGATGGTCAAGGGCGAGAGCCGCGACACCGCGTGGTTCTCGATCATCGACAAGGAATGGCCTGCGCTCAGGCAGGTTTTCGAGCGCTGGCTCGACCCGGCGAACTTCGACCACAAGGGCAGGCAGAAAAGGCGCATGGTCGACTGCCGCCAGGGCGCGTGAGGCGGATCCACGCGGCACATTCTGGCGTCAGTCGCGCGGCGCCGTGTCGATGGCCTCGATGCGGTGCCGCTGCCAGACCAGCATCGCGACCCCCGGCAGCGCGACAAGGAAGGTGAACAGGAAGAACTCCGGCCAGCCGAAGATCTTCGCCATCTCGCCCGCGGCCGGGCCGACGTAGACCCGCCCGAGCGCCGCAAGCGCCGAGAGCAGCGCGTACTGGGTGGCCGAGTGGCGCCGGTCGCACATGGCCATCAGCAGCGCGACGAAGGCCGCCGTGCCCATGCCACCGCACAGATTTTCCGCCGCCACCGCAGCGATCATCAGCAGGTAGCTCTTGCCGGCCATTGCAAGCGCCATATAGCCGAGGTTGGTAACCGCCTGCAGCACGCCGAACAGCAGCAGCGCCCGGTAGAGCCGCAGGCGGGCCATCAGCGCGCCGCCGGCGAGCGCGCCGAGGATAGTCGCGCCGATGCCGAGCCACTTGTTCACCAGTCCGACCTCAGTGAGCGAGAACCCGGGCCCGCGCAGCAGGAAGGCGGTCGACAGGCTGCCGGCAAAGGCGTCGCCGAGCTTGTACAGGACAATGAGCACGAGCAGCAGCCAGGCGCCGTCGCGAGTGAAGAACTCCGCCAGCGGCTCGCGCACCGCCTGCTCGAGCGTGTGCGGCGCGCGCGGAGGGGTCTCGGGCTCCTCGGCTGCCCACACCGTGGCGACGCCGACCAGCATCAGCGCCGCCATCAGCCAGTAAGTGCCGGTCCAGCCGAGCCAGCCGTCGGCCAGGATCAGCGCCAGGCCGCCCGAAACCAGCATCGCGATGCGGTAGCCGAACACCGACACCGCAGCGCCGGCGCCACGCTCCTCGGCGCCAAGGATGTCGGTGCGATAGGCATCGAACACGATGTCCTGCGACGCGGACAGAAACGCGACCGCGAGCGCGACACCGGCGAGCAGCCAGGGCGAGTCCCGCGGCGAGAGCGCTCCCATCCAGGCGATCGCGCCGAGCAGCGCGAGCTGCGTTACCACCAGCCAGCCGCGCCGCCTGCCGAGCAGCGGGATGCTGTAGCGGTCCATCAGCGGCGCCCAGATGAACTTGTAGGTGTAGGGCTGGCCAACCAGCGCGAACAGCCCGATGGTGGCGAGGTCAACGCCCTTGACCGTCAGCCAGGCCTGCAGCGTGCCGCCGGTCAGCGCGAGCGGCAGGCCGGAAGAGAAGCCAAGCAGCAGCAAAACCAGAATCTTGCGGCTGCGGAACACCGCGGCGTAGGCGGAAAGCGGCATGCGGTGCGCGGGGCAGGAGTAAAATCGAGCGTCCCGGATTGTCACATATCCACACGCAGGGTCTGCCATGGACACCGACGCCGAAAACACCTCCAACGAAATCAGCACCGAAAAGCTGGCCGCCGATCTCAGAGCCCTGGTCGCCGACACCGAAGAGCTGCTGCGCGCCACCGCGGGCCAGGCCGGCGAGAAGGCCGCCGCTGCGCGCGAGCGCATGCAGGCCTCGCTCGCGCGCAGCAAGCAGAGGCTGCTCGAGGCCGAGCGCGCGCTGGAAGACAAGGCCGGGCAAGCGGCGCGCGCGCTCGAGGAGTACGTGCACGAGAACCCCTGGCGCGCGCTCGGCATCGCCGCGTTCGCCGGCTTCGTGCTCGGCGCGCTCGTCAATCGCCGCTAGGCACGCATGACCGAGCCCGAGCGCGGCGTGCTGGGCCCGGTGCGCGGCTTCGCGCGCACGCTCGTTTCCTACGCCGAAACCCGCACCCGACTCGCGGCCAACGAGCTCGAGGAGCAGGCCACCCGGCTGTACGAGATCGCGTTGTGGACGCTGGTCACGCTGTTCTTCCTCGGCGTCGCGGTGGTACTCGGCGCGGTGTTCGTGCTGATCGCGTTCTGGGACGACAACCGCCTGCTCGCGGCCGGCCTGCTCGCCGCCGGCTTCCTCGCTTGCGGCCTCGTGGGCACGCTGTTCGTGCGCAGGCGCATGGCCGAGCGGCCGCGCTTTTTCGCGGCCACGCTCGGGGAGCTCGCGCACGACCGCGAGCGAGTGGAAAAACCATGACGCGCGAGCAGCTCATCGCGTTGCGCGAGCGCAGGGCAGAGCTCGTCGCGCGCGCCGGTTCGGAGCGCGAGGCGGTCGCCAGCATGCTCGCGCGCAGTGACGCGGCGACGCGATGGCTGGAAGCCGGCGCGAGCGCGATCGCCGAGCTCGGGCGCCACCCGGCCTGGATCGCCGGCAGCGTGGCGCTGCTGTTCGCGCTGCGCCCGAAGCGCGTCCTGAAATGGATTGCCAGCGGCTGGTCGCTGTGGCGCGTCTACCGCGGTGCGCGGGCGTGGCTGTGGCGCGCGATTCCTAGAGAGGGTATTCGTAGTCGATGATCAGCGGCGCGTGGTCGGAGAAGCGCCGCTTCTTGTAGATCGATTCCCTGACGGCCGTTTTCGCCACGCCCGGCGTGGCGACCTGGTAGTCGATGCGCCAGCCGACGTTCTTCGCCCACGCCTGGCCGCGGTTCGACCACCAGGTGTACTGGTCGGGCTGGCGGTTCAGGCGCCGGAACACGTCGACCAGCCCGACCTCGTCGAACACCCGGCTCAGCCAGGCGCGCTCCTCGGGCAGGAAACCCGAATTCTTCTGGTTCGAGCGCCAGTTCCTGAGGTCGATCTCCTTGTGCGCGATGTTCCAGTCGCCGCACAGGATCACGTCGCGCCGCGCGCGCGCGAGCTTCTTCAGCTGCGGCAGAAAGGCCTCGAGGAAACGGAACTTCGAGGCTTGCCGGTGCGGGCCCGACGAGCCCGAGGGCAGGTAAAGCGAGATCACCGACAGCTTTCCGAAACGCGCCTCGAGGTAGCGCCCCTCGGGGTCGAACTCGTGCGCGCCGAAGCCCCTGTTCACCGCGTCGGGTGCGCGGCGCGAGTAGAGCGCCACCCCGCTGTAGCCCCTTTTCTCGGCCATGGCGTAGCTAGCCGAAAATCCCTTCGGCGCGTGCAGCGCGGCGTCCAGGTCGCCCTCCTGCGCCTTGACTTCCTGCAGGCAGATCACGTCCGCGCGCTGCGCCGCGAGCCAGCGGAACAGGCCTTTCTTTGCCGCCGAACGAATTCCGTTTACGTTTAGGGTGATGATCCGCATTCAGGACGACGGCGAGCTCGCCGCGCCGCCGTGCGCCGCGGACCACTCGGCCGGCGAGTTGAGGAACTTCTCGACCCCTGCGATCTGCGCCGCCGGCAAGTAGGCGCCGCGCTTCACGACCGCCAGCACGTCCCACCAGGTCGCAAGGTGATGCAGCCGCACGTTCAGATCGGCCAGGATTTTCTTCGATTCCGGGAAGATGTCGTAGTAGAAGTTGACGAACACGTGGTCCACGATCGCGCCGGCGTTGCGCAAGGCCTGGCAGAAATTGATCTTCGAGCGCCCGTCGGTGGTCAGGTCCTCGACCAGCAGGGTGCGCGCGCCCTCGCGCACGTCGCCCTCGATCTGCGCGTTGCGACCGAAGCCCTTGGGCTTTTTCCTGACGTACTGCATCGGCAGACCGAGTCGGTCGGCGATCCACGCCGCGTAGGGTATTCCGGCGGTTTCGCCGCCGGCGACGACGTCGAACTGCTCGAACCCCGCGTCGCGCTGCAGCGTCGCGGCGGCGAAGTCGACTAGCTGCGTGCGGATGCGCGGGTAAAAGATCAGTTTGCGGCAATCGATGTATACCGGACTGGCCCAGCCGGAAGTGAAGATGAAGGGCTTTTCGTCCGAGAACAGAACCGCCTTCACCTCGAGCAGCATTTTGGCGGTGGTCTCGGCGATGAAGCTTCGGTCGGCAGAGTGCATGGGGGTCGCGCGCAGGAGGGTGGCGCGGATTTTAGCAGGTGAACGCGCGCCTGCCGCGCGCTAGAATATCGCCATCGCTGTTGCGCAAAGGGAAAAGCAATGCGTCGTTGCATACCGTTCACCGGTGCGCTCGCGGCCCTCGCGTTCGCCGCGATGCCGCTCGCGGCGCAGGCGCAGTCGATCCGCTGCGTGGGCAAAGACGGCAAGAAGTACTACGGCCAGATCGTCCCGCGGGCCTGCATCGGCCAGCCCTACGAGCAGCTGAACAAGCAGGGGCTGGTGATCAAGCGCTTCGATCCGACCGTCGACAATGAGGACCCGGCGACCAAGGCGGCCGCGGAGGAGAAGCAGCGCGAAAGGGAAGCCGCCGCGAAGGAAGAGGCACGCCGCAGCCGCGCGCTGCTCGCCACCTACACCAGCGAGAAGGATATCGACGCCGCCCGCTTGCGCGCGCTGACCGAGCCGCAGAGGCAGATCGCCGATATCGAGGCCAACATCGCGCAGCGCGAAAAGCGGCTCGCGGAGCTCACCACGCGCAAGCCGGCGCCGAACCCGTCGGAAATTGAGACCACCCGATCCGGCATCGCCGCGCAGCAGGAGCTGCTCGCCGCGAAGAAACAGGTCATCGAGGCCATCAAGGCCCGATACGACGAAGACAAGAAGCGCTACCAGCAGCTGACGCGCGGCAGGTAACGGGGCGGGCGGGCGGCGCTAGCCGAGCTTGCGGCGCAGGAGTTCGTTTACCTGCGCCGGGTTCGCCCGGCCGCCGGTTGCCTTCATCACCTGCCCGACCAGCGAGTTGAAGGCTTTTTGCTTGCCCGCCCGGTAGTCCTCGACCTGCCTGGCGTTGGCTGCCAGCACCTCGTCGACCAGCTTCTCGATCGCCGCCGCATCGCTGATCTGCCTCAGGCCCTTGCGGTCGATGATCGCGTCGGGCTCGCCTTCCCCGGCCCACATCGCATCGAACACCTCCTTGGCCATCTTGTTCGACAGGGTCTGGTCCAGGATCCGGCTCAACAGCTTCGCCAGGCGCTCCGGCGCGACCGGGCTCAACTCGATCGCGAGATCGTCCGAGTTCAACTTCGCCGCGAGGTCCACCGTCACCCAGTTCGTCGCCAGCTTAGCGTGCTCCTGGGCGGCCCCTTGCTTCCCTCCGATGCCCGCCACGGTCCGCTCGAAGTAGTCTGCGGTTGCCTTGCTCGCGGTTAAGGCCGCGGCGTCGTACTCCGAGAGGCGATACGCGGCGATGAACCTCGCGCGCCGCGCCTCGGGCAGCTCGGGCAGCGTGGCGCGGATCGACTCGATCTCGCTCTCCGACAGCACCAGCGGCAGCAGGTCGGGGTCGGGGAAATAGCGGTAGTCCTGCGCGTCTTCCTTGGTGCGCATCGGACGGGTTTCGTCGCGCTCGGGATCGTACAGGCGGGTCTCCTGGATCACCGTGCCGCCGCCTTCGAGCAGCCCGATCTGGCGTTGCGCCTCGTACTCGATCGCGCGCTCCATGAAGCGGAAGGAATTCAGGTTCTTGATTTCGCACCGCGTCCCGAGCGGCTGGTCCGCGGCCCTGCGCACCGAAACGTTCGCGTCGCAGCGGAACGAGCCTTCCTGCATGTTGCCGTCGCAGATCTCTATCCACGTCACCAGCGCGTGCAGCGCGCGCGCGTAGGCCACCGCTTCCTTCGCCCCGCGCAGGTCCGGCTCGGTGACGATCTCGAGCAGGGCAGTGCCGGCGCGGTTGAGGTCGATGCCGGACATGCCGTGAAAGTCCTCGTGCAGCGATTTCCCCGCGTCCTCCTCGAGATGGGCGCGGGTGACGCGGATCGTCTTCGAGGCGCCGTTCGCGTGGATCGTGAGCGACCCGCCCTGAACAATCGGCAGTTCGTACTGGCTGATCTGGTAGCCCTTGGGAAGGTCGGGGTAGAAGTAGTTCTTGCGCGCGAACACCGAGCGGCGGCTGAGCGTGGCACCGATCGTGAGCCCGAACCGCACGGCGTGCTCGACCGCGGCGCGATTGAGCACCGGCAGCACCCCGGGCAGCGCGATGTCTACCGCGCAGGCCTGGCTGTTCGGCGCGGCGCCGAACGCGGTCGCGGCGCCGGAGAAGATCTTGCTCTGCGTGCGCAGCTGCGCGTGGGTCTCGATCCCGACCACGATTTCCCAGCTCACAGCGGCGCCTCTGTCGGCACGCGCAGGTGCCAGTCGGTGGCCTGCTGATAGCGGTGCGCAATGCCGAGCAGTTGCGCCTCGGAAAAATAGCCGCCCGTCAGCTGCAGCCCGACCGGCAGGCCCTTGTCGTCGAACCCGCAAGGGATCGACAGCCCCGGCAGCCCGGCCAGGGGCGCGGGGATGGTGAAGATGTCGTTCAGGTACATCTGCACCGGATCGTCGATCTTGGCCCCGATCGGAAACGCGGTGGTGGGCGTGGTCGGACCGAGGATCACGTCGCAGCTGCGGAACGCGGCGGCGAAGTCCTGCGCGATCAGGCGGCGCAGCTTCTGCGCCTGGAGGTAGTAGGCGTCGTAGTAGCCGTGCGACAGCACGTAGGTGCCCACCAGAATCCTGCGCTTGACCTCGGCCCCGAAGCCTTCCGCGCGCGTGCGGCTGTACATTTCGGCCAGGTCCGCGTAGTCCTTCGCGCGATGGCCGTAGCGCACGCCGTCGAAGCGAGAAAGGTTGGAGGAAGCCTCGGCCGGGGCGAGCACGTAGTACACCGGCACCGCGAGCGCCGTGTTGGGCAGCTCGACCGGGACGGTCTTCGCGCCCTGGGCCTCGAACCAGCGCACGGCCTCGTCGACGGCGCGCCGCACGCCGGGCTCGATGCCTTCGCCTGCATACTCGTTCGGCAGGCCGATCCGCAGCCCCGCAAGCGACCGTCCGAGCTCGCGCCCGTAGTCCTCCTGCGGCCGCTCGAGGCTGGTCGAGTCGCGCGCGTCGAACCCGGCCATGGCGTTCATGAGCAGCGCGAGGTCCTGGGCGCACTTCGCCATCGGCCCGCCCTGGTCGAGCGACGAGGCGAAGGCGATCATGCCGTAGCGCGATACCACGCCGTAGGTCGGCTTCAGGCCGCAGATGCCGGTCAGCGCGGCGGGCTGGCGGATCGAGCCGCCGGTGTCGGTGCCGGTCCCGGCCGGTGCCATGCGCGCGGCTACCGCGACCGCAGTGCCGCCCGAGGACCCGCCTGGCACCAGCGTCCTATCCCAGGGATTCCTGACCGGACCGAAGTAGGAGGTTTCGTTCGACGAGCCCATGGCGAACTCGTCCATGTTGGTCTTGCCGAGCAGCACGCTGCCGGCCGCCTCGAAGCGCTCGATGACGTGCGCATCGTAGGGACTGACGAAGTTCTCCAGCATCCGCGACCCGCATGTGGTGCGAAGCCCCTTAGTGCAGAAAATATCCTTGTGCGCCAACGGGATACCGGTAAGCGGGCCTGCCTTCCCGGCGGCTCGATCCCGGTCCGCGCGGTGCGCCTGCGCGAGCGCTAGCGACGCATCGACGGTGATGAACGCGTTCAGCTCTGCGTTCAGGCGCTCGATGCGCCCGAGAAAAAGGCGCGCGAGCTCGACGCTGGAGATCCGCTTTTCCGCCAGTGCGGCGGAAAGCTCGCTCAGGGTCGCGTTCAGCACCCGCTACTCGAGGACTCTGGGAACCAGGTACAGGCCCGCTTCCACCGCCGGGGCCGCCGCCTGAAAGAGCTCGTGCTGGTCGGTTTCGGTCACGCAGTCCGGCCGCTGCCGCTGGACCACGTCGACCGGGTGCGACATCGGCTCGATGCCGGTCGTGTCGACCGCCCGCATCTGGTCGATCAGGCCGAGCACCCGGTTGAGTCGGCCGACGACGGCAACTTCCTCCCCCGGGCCGAGGGCGATACGCGCCAGCCGCGCGAGGCGTTCGATCTGGTCAGGAGAGAGCGACATTGCAGTGCAGAAATACTCCCTCCGCCGCTATGCCGGAGGTGCCATTAGAGTATCATAGAAGGGGTTCGGGGCGAGGGAGGAGGAACTTCCGAACCCCCAATCGGGACGCAGCCTTAGCGGACGAAGTTAAGGCGTAACGGAAACCGACTTCGAGAGGGGCTCGGCACGCATATGTTCGGATTTCTGCGCAGCTACTTTTCCAACGATCTCGCGATCGACCTGGGCACCGCGAACACGCTGATCTACGTGCGCGGCAAAGGTATCGTGCTGGATGAACCCTCGGTGGTCGCGATCCGCCAGGAAAGCGGCCCCAACGGGAAGAAGACGATCCAGGCGGTGGGCAAGGAGGCGAAGCAGATGCTCGGCAAGACGCCGGGCAACATCACCGCCATCCGGCCGATGAAGGACGGCGTGATCGCGGACTTCACCGTGACCGAGCAGATGCTCAAGCAGTTCATCAAGAAGGTGCACGACAACAAGCTGTTCTCGCCCAGCCCGCGCATCATCATCTGCGTGCCATGCGGCTCGACGCAAGTCGAGCGCCGCGCGATCCGTGAGTCCGCGATCGGCGC
This sequence comes from Betaproteobacteria bacterium, assembly GCA_027317055.1. Lineage (GTDB taxonomy): Bacteria > Pseudomonadota > Gammaproteobacteria > Burkholderiales > SG8-39 > DAHVFK01. Next base: position 17,386 of record DAHVFK010000021.1, read on the forward strand.
CGGCGCAGGGCAGGTGTACCTGATCGAGGAGCCGATGGCGGCGGCGATCGGCGCCGACATGCCGGTGGCGGAAGCGACCGGCTCGATGGTGGTCGACGTCGGCGGCGGCACGACCGAGGTCGGCGTGATCTCGCTCGGC